>CAMFLN010000033.1 GCA_945957305.1 uncultured Planctomycetaceae bacterium
GTACTTCAGCTTCCGCACGTGGCGCACGCTCGCCGTGGCCGTACTGGGCAGCGCGATGGCCATCCTGCTGGTGCTGGGCTGGCTGGGGGCGGGTGGCGGAACTTTGGGGGTCGTCACGGTTGCCACGCCAGCCCTGATCTCGATCATTGGCGTCGCGTCGACCATGCATTTTGGCGAGTACGCGGCCGAACATGGTAGCACTGGCGAAACGCGGCGCCGCACGCAACTGGTCAGCTGGGTCGCTGTTCCCTGCTTGGGGGCTGCGGCCACCACGGCCATCGGTTTCTTGATGCTGGTCTTCAACGACCTCGCGCCGGTGCGCGACCTGGGCGTGCAGTTGTTCATCGGATCGTTGTTGGCGTTCTTTGGCGTGTTTCTGGTCTCGCAGATCCTGCCGATCCGCAACGCTTCGGGCGGGGTGTGGCTCACGCAGGATCGTTTTCGCCGTTACGCCCACGCTGTGACTTCGCTGCCGGTGATCTCGACGTTGGGGCTGGTTGGGCTCACGCTGCTGTTGTTTTTTTGTGCCTGGCCGCGGCCGGCCGACTACCCCATAGGCCTGTACGTCGACGCTGATCCGTTTTCGTTCTTTACCGAAGAGCAGCCCATCACTCGCGCGCTTGATCTGTTCTCGCGGCGCGAATTCGGGGTCTATCAGCTCGATGTGATTCTCGTGCCGAAGGAATACGCCGCCCCGCCCAAAGTCGGCCGCCCCGCCGACCCGGTCTACGAGGCGAACCGGGCACGCTCGCGCGAATACAGCGACTTGATCCTCTCCCGGCGCGACCTGGGCGTGATGCGCGTGGTCTCGACCGATGCGTTTCATCAGCGGCAGCAGGCGTTTCAGCAGCAACTGGAAAAGACGCGGCGTGAAGAAGGGATGGGAGCATACCTGGCCAAGCTGGGACGCGTCACGTCGCAGTCGTCGATCTTTTCGTCCACTTTTCAGAGTTGGAATCACGACAAGCAGAACTCCGGCGCGCTGCGTTTGACATTTCTGGCCCATGAATCCGGGGGCGAAGGTTTTGCGCCGCTGCTCCGCTTTGCCCGCGAGAATCTGCCCCGCGACCGGTTCGACTGTTACCTGTGCGGATCGATTGCGCAGGTCGTGCAATTGGGCGAGGGGCTCAGCGGCGGCATCCTGTGGGGGCTTGGCTCGAGCGTGATCATTATCGCCGTGCTGTGCGGCATCTTGTTCCGTTCGCTCAAGTTCACGTTGCTGGCGCTGCCGCCGAACTTGTTTCCGGTGCTGGCCATCTATGGCGTCATGGGGCTGTTCAAGATCCCGATCAGTTCCGGCTCGGCCATGGTCGCCACGATCGCGCTGGGGATCGCGGTCAACGACACCATGCATTTCGTGCTGCACTACAAACGACTAACGCGCGAGCGCGGTTTGGCGACTCGCGCGGGAGTCGAACAGACCATTGCCGACCTGGGACGGCCGATCGTGCTGACCTCGGTTGTGCATATCGCCGGCTTTACTGTTTTTCTTTTGACCGATTTTCAGCCGCTGTTCCACTTCGGCCTGCTGTCGAGTGCCGCGATGACCGCGGCCATGCTCGGCGACCTCTTCATGTTGCCGAACTTGCTGATGCTCTTCGATCAAAAGCCGGCCAGCATCCCGGAAACGACCGTACCGGCGGGGCATCTGGGGCATGCGCCAAGAAATGATGAAGGAAGAATGATGAATGATGAATTGCGGTCGCCCGCGGTTTAGGCCTTGCGCGATTTGTTCATCATTCTGCATTTCCTTCCACTTCCGTCAGGCACTGGTCCAGAATCTCCACCGCCTGGTTCATTTCTTCGTTGGTGATCGTCAGCGGCGGGGTGAGCGTCAGGATATTTCCCATCGTCAGCTTGAAACTCAAGCCCTTCGAGAGCGCCCGGTACATCACCGCTTCGGCTTCTTCGGTAGCCCGCTCGCGGGTTTGGCGATCTTTCACCAACTCGATTCCCATGAGCAGTCCTAGGCCGCGCACGTCGCCGATAAGCCGGTGCCGCTGCATCATTGCGCGCAGAGCTGCTAATGTGCGTTCGCCGAGCGTTTTGGCGTGTTCGACCAGGTGGTGCTCTTCGATGTAATTGATCGTGGCGAGCGCCGCCGCGCAGGCCACGGGGCTTTTCTCGTGCGTGTAATGCCCCAGGGCGCGATCGGCCGCCACGTCGAGTCCCGGCCGGGCGATCATCGCCGCCAGCGGCATGACACCACCGCCGAGACCTTTGCCGATCACGAGAATGTCAGGTGTGACGCCAAAGTGTTCGCAAGTGAACATCCGGCCGGTTCGCCCCAGACCGTGGCAGATTTCGTCGAAGATCAACAGCGTGCCGTGCCGATCGCATGCCCGACGCACGGCCTGCCAATATTCGGCCGGCGGAATGTAGGGGGTGCTGCGGATCGGCTCGGCGATCACGGCCGCTACGTCGCGCTCATGTTCCAGCACATATTCCAGGTACGCCTCGCACTTCAGATCGCAACCGCCGCGCGACGAACAGTCCCACAGGCAGCGGTACGAATCGGCCGGCGGCACATGCTCGCAACCGGGCAAGAGTGGTCCAATCCCGGCACGAAAGACCGCCTCGCCGCCGACGCTGACACAATCGAGCGAGGCCCCGTGAAAGGCGTCCCACATCGAGATCACCTTGTGCCGGCCTGTGGCCACGCGCGCGAGCTTTAACGCCATGCCGATGGCGCTGGTTCCGCCAGGACAGAACAGGACCTTCGACAAGTCGCCGGGCGTAATCTCGGCGAGTTTTTTTGCCAGATCGACCGCCACGCGATTTGTGTAGCGGCGCGTACAGAACGGCATGTCGTCGAGCTGCTTCTTGATCGCCGCAATGACTGCCGGGTTGGCAAAGCCCACCTGGTGGACGTTGTTGCCGTGAAAGTCCATGTACCGCCGCCCCTGGAGATCTTCGAGCCAGATCCCTTCGCACGAATGGAGCGCATTCAAACAGGGCGTCGACAGCGATTGATGCAGAAAGTATTTCGCGTCCTCGGCCAGGAGAGCCCGTGTTTCGGCATCCAGGCTGTCGGCTTGCCACTGGTCTCGCTGCTGAGAGAGGTTGATATCCCCTTCCGATTTCTCGGCGGAAAGGTCATTGTCGGCGGGGCGAGTCAAATTACTTCTCCGCGGGTGGGCCCAAAGAGGATAATTGCGGAATACGCATCAATCGTCGGTTGCCGTGGCGGCGGCTGTCAAGCCGGCGACGGTTGGCAACTGCGGCACGTGCTCGCTATGATTCGGCGGCATGAATCCACATTCGCACCTATTTCGCTGGCAAGTCATCACGTTCGCCACGTTGTGGATTGGTTACGCCGGCTATTATGTCTGCCGCTCGAACTTGTCGGTGGCCGGGCCGATGTTGCAGGCTGAGCTGGCCGAACAACCGGCGGGCGCCGTCGAAAATTGGCTACGCGACGCGCGCGAGGGTTTCAGCAGCCGCATGACCGCGGCTGTCGACCGTGGCCGCAGCCTGGTCGGGCTCAGCCGCGCGGAAACCGGCGATGCGCCACCGGTGGTCAAACGCGAGGAATCGACCGGCAAACGCCGCTTTGGCCTGATCGCCAGCGTCAGCATCTTGTTTTACGCGCTGGGGAAGTTCACTAGCGGCATGGCGTGCGATTTTCTTGGCGGGCGGCGGATGTTCCTGTTCGGCATGGTCGCCTCGGCCGCTTGCACCGTGGCGTTCGGCCTGGCCACGGGCTTCGCCGCGTTCTTGATAATCTGGAGCATGAATCGCCTGGTGCAATCGATGGGCTGGAGCGCGCTGGTGAAAGTCGCCTCGCGCTGGTTTCCCGCCGCGCGACATGGCACCATCTTCGGCGTGCTGACGCTCAGCTATCTCTTCGGCGATGCCATCGCCCGACTGGGTTTAGGCGCTTTGTTGCACTTTGGCCTGGGATGGCGTGGGCTCTTTTTTGCGGCCGCAGGCACCTTGGCAGGCATTGCCCTGATCAGCTCGTTCACCTTGAAATCGAGCCCGGCCGATGTTGGAGCCATTGAGCCTGACGCGAACCCGGACAATGTTTACGGCCAGGGGGGCAATGCCCCGCGGCCGTCCGACCTGTTTGACTTGTTGTGGCCGCTAGCCACCAGCTTTTCGTTCTGGCTGGTCTGCATCATGAGCTTTGGCTTGACCCTGGTGCGCGAGACCTTCAACGTTTGGAATCCGATTTACCTGAAAGAGGCCGTCGGCCTAAGCGATTCGGGCGCGGCGACCGCCAGTGCGCTGTTTCCCTTGGTCGGCGGTTTGTCGACCATTGCCGCTGGCTTGCTCACCGATCGCGTGGCTGGGGGGCGGCGCGGATCCGTGATGTTCCCGTTCTTGGCGTTGCTCGTGGCGGCCTTGTATGGCCTGGCTCGGGTGTCGCCCGACTCCGGCCCCTTAGTTCCGCTGGCGCTGACCAGTGTCGTGTCGTTTGCGTTGTTGGGCCCTTATTCGTTTCTGACCGGGGTCATTTCGCTCGATTTTGGCGGCAAGCGCGGCAGCTCGACCGCGGCCGGACTGGCCGATACCGCCGGGTATCTGGGCGCCGTGATTTCGGGCTATGGCGTCGGCGCAATTGCCGAGCAGCACGGCTGGGCAGGCGCGTTTTCCACGTTGGGCGCCGTCGCCGCGATGACATTGGTCGCCGCCGCGTTGTACTGGTATCTGCACGATTTTCGCCGGCGGTCCCCCTCGACTACGGCAGGCGTTTGAAAAAACGCCGGCCACACGCCACAATGCGGCCTCACTCGGTCTGCCACGCGCGAGCGTTGGTGCTGAGCCGAACCTCTTCAGCCCTGGGCAACCGGATTCATGGCCCACCGCATCGCTGCAGCAAAGATTCAACTGGTTGTTTTTGATTGGGCCGGGACCACGGTCGATCACGGCTGCTTCGCGCCGGTAACCCCGTTTGTCGAGGCGCTGGCACATTTCGGCGTGACGATCACGCTCGACGAGGCACGCGCGCCCATGGGGCTCGGTAAACGCGAGCACTTGCGGGCGATCCTTTCCATGCCGCGCGTCGCCGCCGAGTGGCGCAGCAAGCACGGCCGCGATTGGACCGAGCAAGACCTCGATCGCGCCTATCAAGAGCAGTTCGTTCCGCGGCAACTCGCTTCGGTGCGCGAGCATAGCCGCTTGATTCCCGGCCTGCTCGACGCTGTCGCCTGGTTGCGCGAACAGGGGATCAAGATCGGCACCTCGACGGGCTACTTTGCCGAAGCGGCCGAGATCGCGTATGCCGAGGCCGCCGCGCAGGGCTATGTTCCCGATTGCAACGTTTCGCCCGGGGATGTGCCCAGGGGCCGGCCGGCTCCCTGGATGATCTATCGCAACATGGAAGCGCTGGGGGTCTATCCCCCGGCGGCCGTGCTGAAACTCGGCGATACGGTTCCCGACATCGAGGAAGGGCTGGCCGCGGGCGTCTGGAGCGCCGGCGTCACGCATACGGGGAGCGACGTCGGATTGTCGGTCGAGGAGTTCGCCGCGCTACAGCCAGCCGAGCGGCACAACCGGGTACAGCGGGCTCGTGCGCGCTTGATTGCCGCCGAAGCTCACGAGGTGATCAACTCCGTGGCTGAGCTGCCAGAACTTGTGGCGCGCATCAACGCGCGGCTGATGAACGGCGAGCGTCCGTAGTCAGCCGCGGGCGACTGCGGGACAAATCACGGCCACGCTGGAAATCTATGAGGACAAGCCAGGCATGGATGACGAAGTTCCCTACCTGCTGTTGACGCCGGGGCCGCTGACCACCAGCCGGCCGGTCAAGCAGGCAATGCTGCGCGATGTCTCGACGTGGGACCGCGACTACAACGACATCGTGCAAGATGTGCGTCGCCGCCTGGTGAGCCTGGCGACAGCGAGCCCCGCAGCAAGCGATGCGTACACCGCGGTGCTGATGCAAGGGAGCGGCACGTTTGCGGTCGAGGCCACTCTGGGCTCGGTTGTTCCGCGCGACGGCAAGCTGCTGATCCTCGACAACGGGGCGTATGGCCGACGGATGGTCGAGATCGCGACCCGCCTGGGAATCGCACACGTCACGATCGCGCAGGCCGAGATCGCACAGGCGAATCCCGCGGATTTTGAACGGCGCTTAGCAGCCGATCCTGGCATTACTCACGTCGCCATGGTGCACTGTGAGACGACCACCGGCATGATGAATCCGGCGGCCGAGATCGGCCGGATCGTGCAGCGGCATGGCCGGATTTTCATTCTCGACGCCATGAGCTCGTTCGCTGGCATCCCGATCGATGCCGAGCAGTGGGGCGCTGATTACCTGATTTCATCGGCCAACAAATGCGTTCAAGGCGTCCCCGGCTTTGGTTTTGTCATCGCGCGGCGCGCCGATCTGGAACGGACCGCGGGTTGGGCGCGATCGTTGAGCCTGGACTTGTTCGACCAATGGCGCGAGATGGAATTCAAAGGAGGCAAGTGGCGGTATACCTCGCCGACGCACGTCCTGCTGGCCTTGCACCAGGCCCTGGAAGAACTAGCGAACGAAGGGGGCATCGCGGCACGCCATGCTCGGTACCAGGAGAATCATCGCGTTCTGGTTGCGGGGCTCGAGCGGCTGGGATTTCGCCCGCTGCTCCCCGATGCCGAGCGATCGCCGATCATTACCGCCTTCCACTATCCACGCGATCCGTCATTTAGCTTCGACAAAATGTACGAGGCGCTCAAGCGCCGTGGCTTTGTCATTTATCCCGGCAAGGTCAGTCATGCCGACACGTTTCGCGTCGGGACCATCGGGCATGTCTTTCCCCACGACTTTCAGCGCTTGGTTGGATGCTTCGCCGAGGTCGTGCAGGAATTCGGCTGGCAGGTCTAGACCTCTTGGCTCCTGGCATTGCGCATGCGATGAGCGAAATAGAAGTTCGCGGTCGACGAGCCACTGTGATGGGGTTGGGGCGACATGGCGGCGGTGTTGCCGCGGCGCGGTGGCTGGCGGGGCAGGGGGCGCTTGTCACCGTAACGGATCAGGCATCGGCCGAGAGCTTGAGCGAATCGATCGCGGCCTTGGCCGACGTCGAAATCACGCGCTGGTCGTTGGGCGGTCACCAGGAATGCGACTTTAGCAGCGCCGACTTGCTGGTTGTGAATCCGGCCGTGCGCATGGATAACCCCTGGGTCGCCCGAGCCGCTGCGGCTGGAGTGCGGATCACTAGCGAGCTGGAACTCTTCCTCAAGCGGTGTCCCGCCCAGCTGATCGGCGTCACGGGGAGCAATGGCAAATCGACCACGACGGCCATGATCGCCGAGATTTTGCGGGCTGATGGTCGAGAAGTCTTTTTGGGAGGGAATATCGGCCATAGTTTGCTCGGTTCGCTCGATGCGATGACGGCCCAATCTTGGACGGTGCTGGAAATCAGCAGCTTTCAACTGGCCTGGCTCGCGGCCGACTGCCGGCTGCCATCGGTGGCCGTGCTGACGAGCTTTAGTCCGAATCATCTCGACTGGCACGGCACGGTTGAGCACTATGCTGCTGCGAAATCTCGGCTGTTTTCCCCGCCCCCGGAAGGGAAAAAAATCGTCGTCGGGCGTGATTGGCAATCGCTCGTGGCCGCGCAGCCCGGCTCCACACCGGCGTGGAACTTGTCCGCGGTGGAATGTGACCTGTCGCTGCACAAAATGATTCCGCCGCTGCGCATCCCCGGGGAGCATAATCGCTCGAATGCCGTTCTCGCGGCGCAAGTGGCCCAATCGCTTGGCTGTTCATGGCGCGCGATCGACGGTGGGCTGCGCGAGTTCCGCGGCTTGCCTCACCGCCTGGAACTCGTTGCTACTTTGTGCGGCCGGGAGTTTTATAACGACTCGATGTCGACAACACCTGAGTCGACCGCAGCAGCGCTCGCCACGTTTTCGCAACGCTGCTGGCTATTGGTCGGCGGGTACGACAAGGGGGTCGACATGACTAGCCTGCTTGTCGCGCTGGGAGAAAATGCCTGCGGAGTGGCGTTTTATGGGCACATTGGACCGCGGCTCTATGAGCACGCTTCGACCCTGGGACTGCGTTGCCCCCTGTCGTTGCACGCTGCGCTCGACGCGGCATTTCATTGGAGCGAAAGCCGCGCGCGTGGAGGCGAATGTGTCATCCTTTCGCCTGGCTGCGCCAGTTACGATCAGTTTGCCGATTATCGCGCGCGTGGCGCTCGCTTTCGCGCCTTGGTGACGGAAGTGCGCTCGCGCGCGCGAGAGTGACGATGTTGTTACGCGCGACATGCGCGAGGAACAGCGCGCTCAACGATCAGCAAATCTTGTCGCGCGCTGTGCAGAATCCCTTGCATGCCTATCAGCGATTGGCTACAGTGTCGGTATGTCATGTCAAGAGCACTGCTCTTGTCATGGCATAACCTCGAGGTTCGACGGCTGTGAGATTTCCTTGTAGGGGATCAAAGCGGCGCTGGGAGTCGTTACCTCGAGGTTTCTTTTTGCGCCAGACCTCTTTTCGCGCGGTGATTTTTTCTTCCGCGGCGACTGTTTCCGGCGTCGTGCTTGCGGACCAAGCGGCAAATCTTCCCGTCCTCGCGCTGCCTCTGGTACCTGCCCTCCCGCAGCCGGCAAGATATAATGCCTTGCCAGGCGATTTGTACCAAAAAGTGCCGGAAATCCAGGGTCACACGCGTGTTACAGAGCCGCAAACGTGTCAATCCGTTCTACGCTCTGCTCGTGATCGTGGGGATCGCCTTTACGATCACGGCGACGGCCTACTTCATCCTCACGCTCCGCGGCAGTCAGGGCCGGCAGGCGAAACTGGACAACTCGTCCAGCCTGTTGGCCTTCCTGGATCGGCACGGCGTTTCGCTGATGGTCGGGGAGTTGGCGTTGCTCGCGCTGTGCACTTGGGGCGCGATCGGCACCGATCAATGGTGGGCCGGCCGGCGCGAGGAGCCATGCGTCAGTGAGATTCCGCGCGATAGGGAAAAATTGCCAGCCAATGAGACGCACGACCAGCACGCTGCCAAGATTTCGCGCCATCAAAAATAACGAGGATTAAGCAAGATGAAGTTGCATCATGTGGAAGATGTGGCCAGTGCCGCTGTCGATATGCCGGGAGCGACCGGCTGCCGCGTTCGCTGGTTGATTGGCGAGCCTGATGGCGCACCCAACTTCGCCATGCGGCAGTTCGAAGTCGAGCCGGGCGGACATACGCCCAAGCACAGCCATCCCTACGAGCACGAAGTTTATATCGTCGAAGGGACGGGTCTGATTCTCGAGGGGAACGTCGAGCATCGTTTTCAAGCCGGCGACGTGATCTATGTCGCACCGAATGACGTGCATCAATTCCGCAACACCGGCGCCACGCCGCTCAAGTTCCTGTGCCTGGTTCCCCATTCGTCGAAGAACGCACCCATTCACCAAGCGCCGGAATGCGGCGAACACTAGCCACGGGCTGGACCGTCGCGCCGTAAATTCTGTCGCATCGTACAACTGGCGAGCGTCCCCCCAATCATGCCTCAGGACGTCCAAGCGGAAATCGAAGAGCTGCGCGAGCTGATCCGCTATCACGATCGGAAATACTACGTCGAAGCCGCGCCAGAGGTCAGCGACCTCGAGTACGACCGCTTGATGCAGCGGCTGCGCCAGCTGGAGGACGCGCATCCACAGTTCCGCACGGCGGATAGCCCAACCCAGCGGGTGGGAGACCAGCCGATCGATTCGCTGGCGTCGATCGAGCATCCTCGGCCGATGATGTCGATTGACAACACGTACAGCGTGGAAGAGTTGCGCGAGTTTGGCGCCCGCGTTGCTAAGCTGCTGCCGGATGAAAAGATCGAATGGGTCGTCGAACTGAAGATCGACGGCGTTGCGGTGTCGTTGATGTACGAGGCCGGAGTGCTCAAATACGGAGCCACACGCGGCAACGGCGTCGTCGGCGACGACATCACACACAATATTCGCACGGTGTTGGGCGTTCCGCTTCGGCTGCATGGCAAGCATATTCCGCAAGTTTTGGAGGTTCGCGGCGAGGTTTACATGACCAACGCCGACCTGGTTCGTTTGAACGAGGAACAGGCCGCGAAAGGGGATAAGTTATTCGCCAACAGCCGCAACGTGGCCGCGGGCACAGTGCGCATGCTCGACTCCCGCATCTGCGCGCATCGTCGGCTACGGCTGTTCTGTCACGGCGTGGGCCTTGTCGAAGGCTTGCACGCCCAGACTCACATGGAGTTTCTCAAGGAGATTCGCGGTTACGGGCTGCCGGCGACCCCCCTGGTCGAGTGCTTCGATACTTTCGACGGAGCCGTGGCGCACTGCGAAACTCTGATCGAGCGGCTGCATGAGCTGGAATTCGAGATCGACGGCCTGGTGCTCAAGGTCAATCGCTTTGACCAGCGCGAGCGATTGGGCGCCACTTCGAAGAGCCCACGCTGGCTGATTGCCTACAAGTTCGAAAAGTACGAAGGAACGACACGCGTCAACGATATCGCGGTGAACGTCGGCAAAACCGGGGCGATCACGCCCGTCGCCTTGCTTGAACCGATTGTACTGGCCGGCACGACCGTCAGCCGCGCCAGCTTGCACAATGCCGAAGAGATCGAGCGGAAGGACGTCCGCAAAGGGGACATGGTTGTCGTCGAAAAGGCGGGCAAAATCATCCCCCACGTCGTCCGCGTGGAAAAGCATCTGCGTGAAAAGCCGCTGCGCAAGTTTCACTTCCCCACGCATTGTCCTGAATGCAACACGCCAGCAGTGAAGGACGAAGGGGGCGTCTACATCCGCTGCCCGAATCCCGCGTGCCCCGCGCAACTGAAGGAACGGTTGCGGTACTTTGCCAGCCGTAACGCGATGGACATTGAGGGGCTCGGGGACAAGCTGGTCGAGCAACTGGTCAACGACGGTTTGGTGAACAGCTATGGCGATCTCTATCGACTTACGGCTGAGCAACTTTCCGAACTTGAACGGATGGGTAAGAAATCCTCCGAGAACCTGGTCGCCGGCGTGGCGGCCAGCAAAGAGCGCGGCCTGGCGCGGCTGCTGAATGCCTTGGCCATTCGTCATGTGGGGGCGCGCGTGGCCACGCTGTTGGCCGATCATTTCGGTTCGATGGATGCCTTGCGCGCCGCCAGCGAAGAAGATCTTTCCGACGTGGAAGAAATCGGCCCGATCATTGCCAAGAGCGTGCATCAGTTTTTGCACAGCGAAGCTGGCCGCAAGACGATCGATGAGCTGGTCGCTTTGGGCCTAAAGATGACGTCTCCCAAATCGCGCGTGGCGGCCGCCGCCGCGACCGGACCTCTGGCCGGCATGACGCTCGTCGTGACCGGAACCT
>CAMFLN010000034.1 GCA_945957305.1 uncultured Planctomycetaceae bacterium
CACCTGTGTCGTGCTGGCCGCGCTGTTGTGGAGCACGAATGGACTCTTCGTGAAGTCCACCGTCTTTGCCGACTGGCCGGCGGAAACGCGCGGCATCTTGCTGGCATTTTGGCGTGCCTTGTTCGCCGGAGCTTTGCTGCTGCCGTTCGTGCGTCGTCCCCGTTGGGAATGGCGCTTGGCTCCAATGGCGCTCGCCTTTACCGCGATGAACGTCTCGTTCTTGCAATCGATGACGTTAACCACGGCCGCGAACGCAATCTGGCTCCAGAGCACGGCGCCCTTGTGGGTGTTTCTGTGCGGACTGACCCTGTATCGCGATGTGCGCGATCGGCGCGATTTGTTTCCGCTGGTTTGCGGATTGGCTGGAGCTGCGATCATTTTGTCATTCGAGCTGCGCGCCAACAGCCTTGGTTCTCGCGCCGGCATTGGTGTCATGCTCGGTTTGCTGTCGGGCGTCTGCTATGCCGGAGTCGTCGTCTCGATGCGCATGCTGCGCGCCCATGGCGGTGCATTCCTGGTAGCGCTGAATCACCTGGTGGCCGCGGCGCTATTGGCTCCTTACTGCTGGCACCTGGCGCAGCCGGTCAGCGGCAAGCAATTGCTGGTGCTCGCGGCCTTTGGCTTCTTTCAAATGGGAATCCCCTATCTGTTATTCGCGCGCGGCTTGCGCGAGATTTCCGGCCAGGAAGGGGCGGCACTCGCGCTGCTAGAGCCCGTGTTGGTGCCGATCTGGGTCTTGATGATTCCCGGCGGAGAACACCCCGCCTGGTGGACGATCGCCGGCGGCGCGCTCATTCTGACCGGATTGATTGTGCGATACCTGCAAGCAGAGCGGATTGCCGAAAGTGAAAACTAACGCCATCGAATGGACACAATCAACGGGCACGGCGAGGGAGAAAGGCGTTGCTTTGGGTAATTGGTACAACTACTGAACGCATTACCTCGCCGTCGAAGCTCCCACTTATTTGTGGTTCCCTGGTTCATGGTTCTAGCGGAGACCCAAACAGGTGCTCGCACTCCTTGTGGTCTTCGTACTGCTCGGCGCGCTTGTGTTCGCATTCACATCAAACCTGAGCATTGTGTGGCGCGCCGGCATTGCAGTTGCAGTTTGCCTCATTCCCTCAATCGCGTTGCTTGTATGGATTTTGAAAGTTGGCGACGCGCCGTTGCCCGGTGCGACTACGGTTGATCCCAAAGAGATCACCTCACAGCAGGACTAGCACCTGCAATGCGAATCACCCAGGCGGACGAGTGAGCAAAGTAGACGCGGAACACCTCGCGTCTTCGGCTTAGTGGGCGGCCACAGCGTCCACAGGCCTTTCGATTTGCTCCCACCATACTGCGGCCTGCTCGCGCGACCATTCTCCGGCCGAGCTGCATTCGTCCAACGCGCGCCCCAGGGCGGCGGCCGATTGATAGCGCTGCTCGGGGTCCTTGGCCAGCGAGCGCAGCACAACCTGTTCCAGATCGGCGGGCAGATCGGGACGGAAGCGCGAGGGGGGAATCACTTCATCGTGGGCGTGGGCGACCATCACCCGCATCGGATTTTGATTGTCGAACGGCGGCCGCCCGACGAGCAAGAAATAAGCCACGGCTCCCAGCGAGTAAATGTCGCTACGCGCGTCCGGTTCGGTTTCTCCTAACGCTTGCTCGGGCGACATATACAAAGGTGAGCCGGTGATCGAACCGTCCTGTGTCAGTTGCACCGACGGCGCATCGGCCCCGGCCTTCGCCAGGCCAAAATCGAGCAACTTGGCCACGTCATGCACGCCGCCACGCTGAGCCGCGAAGATGTTTCCTGGCTTGATGTCGCGATGCACTAAACCCAGCGCGTGCGCTTCGCGCAACGCGTCGCACGCTTGGGTCAGCAGGTAGATCACGCGCTCCGGCGGCAACGGTCCGTAACGCTCGACCAGGTCGGCCAGGCTCAAGCCGGGCAGATATTCCATCACGTAGTAGAACGTGCCGTCATCCGTGCTGCCATAATCGAAGATCTCGACGGTATTCCAATGCGACAGCCGTGCCGTGGCGCGCACTTCACGCTCGAAGCGCGCGAGCGCTCTTGGGTCGTGTGCCTTGCCGGGGCGAATAACCTTGATCGCGCACGGCCGCTTCATCAGCTGGTGCTCGGCCAGGTAGACTTCGCCCATGCCGCCGGCGCCAATTAAGTTGCGCAGGCGATATTGACCGACCTGCTTGGCCTCGAAGGCCTCGCGACGCAAGCTACCGATCATGTACGTGCCGTAGACGCTGGACCCATATCCGGCCGCCATGAACAGGACCACGTACGAGATTTCGTTGAACAGCGCCTCGGGCGAAAGCCCTTCGTACATCCAACCGTCGAACAGCATCACCACCAGGGGAGCCGCGGCCATAAAACCGATGATCACGGCCGCCCGGCGCCACGACGTGGGAATGTAGATCGCATAGGTGTACATCAAGCAAAACCAGATGCCGACCGGATTGTACGGCACATGGTTCACCGCGAGTTGGATGCAATTGGCATAATGCTGGACAAAGGCGAAGAACAATGCCGTGAGGCCAAAGATAACCATCTCGGCCACGCGCAGGGCGCGCAGCGACAGGTTGCAGCGCCAACAAAGCTTGTAGCTCACCAGCGCCAGCACAACGACGTGAAACAGGTGGAACCAGTTGAGAAAGCGCTCCCCCTTTTCCAGCGGATCGCCGAAATCGAGCCCCCGGTAAAGGAGCGTGCGAATCAAGAAGGCCAGCGAACCGAGACACAAAACCACCGCCGCGGCACGCAGACGGGTCCGCAGCAGCAGCCGCGTCTCGCCCGACAGGCCCGGACCGCTTCCCTCAACCAGGGCCACGTGCGGATTAATCTCGGGCGCGGGGCTTCCCAAAGAGCCACGCTGAGCCGAGTCGAGCGTCGCGTCGACCGCCGGGAATACTGGCGAGTTTTGCTGGCGGCTATTCATCGATATCACACGAAGTGTCCCTGCCGCGCGGTGCAATTGCTGGGTTAATCATACTCGCCGCCGCCCAGCGTAGCGCCGTCGAATTCCCGTGCTTTTTACGATCTCACAGCGAAATTCCTGGCACGGGAGCTACCTGTACTACCATTCGCCGACCGCGCTGGTTTCTTGCGCTCTACGAAAGCCACGCCCCCATTGTTTCGAAGTCGGCAGCCTTCCTAAGGTTGCCGCCGGAGAAAAAAAATTTCTCCCACGTCACACTCCATCTTTGCTAGCGGGGGGGTACCCTGCCGCGCAAAGTCCCAGAGCGGGGGGGTGAGCACAACGCCTGCATCGAAGGAGAGACGCCGCTAGTGCGACAGGTTCGCCAAGAGAACGAGAGAAGCAGCAAACGCGCTGCGAGGCCGGCAGCTCAGGCAGCGCGCCGGCGCTGCGAGGTTGAGGCTGCCAGCTGGCGGACTTCGATCCGCGTGACGTGCTTGTAGGGCGCTTCCTCCTTGTCGGAGACGGGCTCTTGCACGAAGACCTGCGACCGATCTTCCAGCAAGCGATCGATGTAGGGCCAGGCCTTGGCCAGTGTCGCACGATCTTGATCGCCGGCGATTACCACCAGGTCAGCTACGCCCAGCATGTTGACGGCCCGTGACAATGCTGCATAAGCGTCGCCGGGCAGCAAACGGATTTTGGCCCCTGTTGCCGCCAAGGTGCGATGGGCCATTTTTAGCGGCAAGCCTGTACCGTCTTGCGCGGGGCGCAATTCGAATAGATCGATCCCGGTGTAAAACACTTGTTCGGCTCCGCCCGCCGCGGACGCGATCTCGATCATGCGCGTGGCGCGGTCGGCCGTACCCACCCCGACCTCAACGATCCGCCGCAGACTGTGCCGGCGAATCGCCTGATAAATGGGGCGGTAAGCTGCCGGACGTGATAACCGCGTCAGAAACAGGCAGCGCAAGCGAACCGAGTTGAACCACATAGTACTTCGTCCCACAACCTTTCGGTGGCAGAAGGAGAATCGCCCCAGGCGATGCGTTCGGGCTCTCGGGTCGGCATCAACTGGCGGCGCTTGTCACAGACGTGCGAAGCAGAAAATCTTGCCGAGTTGTGACAAGTTGCGGCAGGATAACGTGCAGGCTGATACTTTTTTGTCGGCCACTCGGCGCAGAGGAGTCAAATCGAAATTAACGACGTTTCGCGACAACCTTCGCGGCATTCGACTGAATCGATTGCGGGGACCTGTTGCAGGGCGCACGCCGGTCTTCAAGCCAGCAACCGCGGTTGGTCGATACGGCGCGATGAAGTGGGCGCATGAGAACGCGGAGCAGGGTTCAGGCGGAATCCATATGCGTATCGTGTTGCTAGCTCTGTTAGTAACCGGCACCAGCGGACAGGTTGTGCTAGCACAACGCCCGGTGTCGCCCTCCGCGCCTGCCAGCACCTGGTCAGACGGCCCGCTGTTGGGGCCGGCGGTGAACACAGCTCCTGTCGTAAGCACGCCCCCTGCTGCTGCGCCCGGGCAACGCCCTGACTCTGCGCCGGTTGCCAGCGGACCGCAAGGCAATCCGAGTTTGGAAGCGCCGATTATCAACATTCCCGACGTGGAAGAGCGCGTTCTGCCTCCTTCCGAGCAGGGTGGACGCAGCCAGAGCAAAAAGCTGCCGAAGCTCTTTCGCTTGCCCAAGCCTAACGGCGATAGCGGCGCAACGTCGAGTGGCAAGTCGTTCATGAATCGTTGGAAAAAGAACCCTCTCGACGAAGCGCCTCTGGCCTCGCCCGAGGTTAGCGGTGTGACGCCGCTCGATGAACGGCAAGTGTCGGCCGGTTCTGCGACGGCCAAAAAATCGACAAACACCCGGCGGTATGGCCCCTTGGAGATCCTTCCCAAAACCAAGGAAGGGGATCGTACGGGAAATCCCTTCTCGATTCGCCGCCCCGTTTTGGCGTGGTGAATATGACACCGCGGTGATTCAGTACTTGCTGTGCTAGCAGCAGTGATGCGCAGAGACATCTCTGCGGCTAAAGCTGAATACCGGCAGAAGGACTCGCGCTCTCACAGAATCTTCATAAATTAAACGCCAGCAGCAAGAGCGCTTCGAGCAAGCAGTCTGCCATTGAATCAAGCGTGAGAGGCGGACGCTCGCCTGGCCTGAAATAACGCTCGTTCGGAGCTTACACCTCTCAGGTGGGAGTTGTCACTTCGGGTTAGGAATTGACCAATGCGCCGCTGGTGTGTTAATTTCCCCCCGCCCGTGTGGCTTCGCCTAGCGCCTGCCGTACGCTTCCTGGTAACGGCTATAATGCGTGAGGCACCTGCATCTTTAGAGCCCGACGAGATTACCGGTGAAATACGCAGCAATCGGACCTATCTCGGTTTACTTGCCGGAAACCGTCGAAACGAATGACGATCTACGTCGCATGTACCCCAAGTGGGACATGGATTTGATCTACTCCAAGACCGGCATTCGCGCCCGACATATCGCGGCGGCGGATCAATGTGCTTCGGACCTGGGCGTGGCGGCGGCGGAAAAGCTGTTCGCCGAACACGCGATCGATCGGGCATCGATCGACTTCCTGCTGCTGTGCACGCAAACGCCCGACTATCCGTTGCCCACCACGTCGTGCCTGATGCAAGACCGGCTGGGCTTGCGCACCTCGATCGGCGCGCTGGACTTCAATCTCGGTTGCTCAGGCTTCGTGTATGGCATGTCGCTGGCCGATGGATTAATTCGCAGCGGCGCCGCGCAGCGCGTCCTGCTGGTGACTGCCGAGACATACTCGAAATACATCTCGCCGGATGATCGCAGCTTGCGCACGATTTTTGGCGACGGCGCAGCTGCGACGTTGGTCGAGGCGGCAGATCGCCCTTCACTTTCGGCGTTTCGCTTTGGCACCGATGGCGCGGGGGCCGATACGCTGATGGTCAGTAAAGGAGGCGCACGTCGCGCAGCCGACGCGCTCAAGCCGCGCAAACGTCAGCGGTGGACGAGTCCGCTTTTTATGGACGGCCCCGCCCTAGTGGACTTCACGGTCGAGCACATTCCGCAGATGGTGGAAGAGATCCTGGAAACCGAGAAGGTGCCGCGCGAGGAGATTGATTTCTACCTCATGCACCAGGCCACGCACTTGATGCTCGCCCGGCTGCGCGAGCGGATGGACGTCGACGAAGAGCATCTGCCCCTGGCACTGGAAAACTGCGGGAACACTGTTTCTTCGACATTGCCGATCTTGCTAAACGACCTGCGCACCAGCGGCCGACTGCGTCCCGGAGCGCGTTCGCTTTTGGTCGGTTTTGGCGTGGGTCTTTCTTGGGCCGGCTGCCTATGGACCGAAACCTGGCAAGCCAAGGGCGCCGCCGCCGGACATGCAGCCGCCGGAGTCAACGCGCCCGGAGAAGTGCATGACAGCGGCGATGATGCTGAAAAGCAAGCGGCGTAATCGTGACGCAGTCGCCGGCGAGCCCCGCGGCTAGATCCCCAATGACCGCACGGCGTTTTACGCTTTCATCTGGTCGCGGTATTTGTCCAACATGCGGCCCGGCGAGCCCATGATGTTGTAGCCGCCGTCGACGTGCAGAATTTCGCCCGTGATGCCACTGGCCATGTCCGACAGCAGGAAGCCGGCCGTTTGGCCCACTTCTTCGTGCGTCACGTTGCGGCCCAGCGGGGCCATAGCCTCGTACAGGATCAGCATGTCGTCGACCCCTGCGCCGCGGCCAGCGAGCGTTCGCATCGGACCTGCGCTCACCGCATTGACGCGAATCTGTCGCGGGCCGAGATCGAACGCCAGGTATTTCACGATCGAATCGAGGGCCGCTTTGCACACGCCCATCACGTTGTAGCCGGGGACCGCGCGCTCGCCGCCAAAGTAGGTCATCGTGAGGATGTTGCCCTTGTCGTTGAGAATGTCGCGCGCGGCGTTCGCCACGGCCATCAAGCTAAAGGCGCTGATCTCCATGGCCAGCTTGAAACCTTCGCGGCTGCATTCGATCGTGTTGACCTTCAGATCCTCGAGCGGCGCAAACGCGATCGAATGAACCAAGAAGTCGATCTTGCCCAGCTCCTCGCCTGTCCGCTTCATGACCGTGCGACTATCTTCGTCGTTCGAGACGTCGAGCGGCATGAGGAACTTCGCGTTCGGCGCGGCATCAGTCAGCAAAGCCACGCGACGGCGGTTGCGCTGCCGTTCGTCATCCGGCCGATCAGGCAGATGAGTAAAACCGCACACGGCCCCTTCGGCCATGACGAATTGAGCAATCGCCCAGGCCAGCGAATGGTCGTTGGCGACCCCCAGGATCAGCCCCTTTTTTCCTTCGAACAGACCCATTCGTTCATCCTCCGTCGTGAGCGTTGATTGCGCCGGATGCCGCCGCGGCGGCAGGCTCAAAGCCGCCCAAGATGCCGGGCAGGCCCCGAAGATACCGGGCTCGCAGGATAGCTGGTAGGACAAAAACCCTCAATGTCCCCTGATCCGTCACTCAGGACTGCTGAAAGTGACGCCAGATCGACACAGAGAAATGCCGTCAAGTTGACAACCATCAGCTGCCTGCTGACGTATAATTGATACAAATAGCAAAGGGCCATGCACCCACCAAACAAAAGGGCGTGTAGCGATGGACAGCCAGGTCGGACCTCTTCCCCCCCAGGCGGCCGCATCTGACCGGCTCCTGCGAGCGTGGCGGAGCGGTCATGAAATACTCTCGGCGGCGAATCATACCGACGACAGCGGTAGGTTTTTGACCCACGCTCTGCCGCTGGTGATGGCCGTTTGCTCGGCCGACGGTACGGCGGTCATGACATTGGCCGGTGCTTCGCGCGAGGGGGAAACCTGGCAGCGCCTGGGGCAGATCGGTTCGACCGAAACGCTGACGACCGATCTCTTGGCCAGCGCGCTCGATGCCGAACGGTCGATCTTTCGCGACGGCTGGCTGGTAACGCCGCTCGAGTCTCGCACCGAGTATCCGAACCTGCTCGCAATTCATTTTCGAGGCCCACTGCCGGCCGACACCCAAAGCGCGGTTGATGTCCTAGCGTCGGCCTTGCGTGAAGGATTGGCCGGAATCCGCGCCCGCCGGCGTGAAGAAGTGCGCATCCAGCGCTTGGAAGCGATTTTGGAAATCGTCAGCCGCTGGAATCAAACTCGCGAGATGGAAGACTTACTGGTGCAAATGGCCGAGGCGGCGACGCGCTTGGTGCAGGCGGATCGGGCCAGCATCTTTTTATGGGATCGCGCCGAGCATCAGCTGGTGGGCCGGCCGGCGCTGGGGGTCGCTAATGGCGAGCTACGCATTGCCGACAACGCGGGCCTGGTCGGCCGCGTGATTGCCACGGGGCAGCCGCAACGGCTTGGGCTGGCCGATGACCCAGCCACCGTTAACCGCGCCGTCGACCAGTCATTGGGCTATCAGACGCGCACATTACTGTGCGTCCCCTTGCGCGGCCGCGACGGTGAACTGTTTGGCGCGTTCGAGGTGATCAACAAGCGCGCGGGAGACTTCAACGACGACGATGAACTGGCGCTGGTCGAGTTAGCGACTCATGCAGGAGTAGCCCTCGAAAATACCCAAGAGCGCGAGAACCTGCTGGAATCGCGGCGCAAGATCATCGACGAAGCCGCGGCCGGCGTGCAACTCGTCGGGCAAAGCCCGGTCATGGAGGCGCTGCGCTCGACGATTCGCCGCGTTGCCCCCACCGAGCTGGCCGTGCTGCTCTTGGGTGAAAACGGCACCGGCAAGGAAGTGGTCAGCCAGTCGATCCATTATCAAAGTCCGCGCCGTCATCATCCCTTCATCGCCGTCAACTGCGCGGCCCTCACCGAGACGCTGTTGGAAAACGAACTCTTCGGCCACGAGAAGGGCGCCTTCACCGACGCCGGCGAGACTCGGCCCGGCAAATTCGAGCTGGCCTCGGGCGGGACACTGTTTCTCGATGAAATTGGCGATCTTAGCCTGGGGGGTCAGGCCAAGTTGTTACGCGTCTTAGAAGAGAAGCTGGTCGTGCGCGTGGGTGGGTCGAAGAACATCCATACCGACGCCCGCGTGATCGCGGCCACGAACCAAGATTTGGCCGAGTTGGTGCGACAAAAGAAGTTTCGCGAGGATCTTTATTTCCGGTTGAACGTGGTGACGCTGATGCTGCCTCCTTTGCGTGAACGGCCGTCCGACGTCATGCCGCTAGCCGAACATTTCTTGCGAGAGTTCTCCCGCCACGCGCACCGCAAAACGCCGAAACTCTCGGCCGCGGCCCGCCAACGATTGGAAACTCACCCCTGGCCCGGAAACGTGCGCGAGTTGCGGAACTTAATGGAGCGTGTGGCCTATCTGCACGCCAGTGACAAGGTCGAAGCCGAGGACCTGGCGTTCGTGCTTTCGCCCAGCAGCACGCGTCCGACGCTGATCGAACCCGAAACGCCCCTGGCCGAAGCGACCGATCGCTTTCAGGTCGAGCATATTCAACAAGCGATTCGCCGCGCGGGGGGCAATATGAGCGAAGCCGCCGAACGGCTGGGCCTGCACCGCTCGAACCTGTATCGAAAGATGCGGCAACTTGGCATGCCTGCCGAATGAGGCCTGCCTCGCATAAATGCCCTCGATTCAGGGAAAATCGCTTTACAGTTCTCACGGGTTGCAGAGTTGCAACAGCCCGGGGCCAGTAGCCCAAGCTGTCCCACTTGGCTAGAATCTTAGGTTCCGCATCCCGCCCGACGCCGGAAATCGCCCGCGCACCCCGAACAAGCCCGCGTCACGCCGCACGTCTCCCATTGCTGCTTGGCAAGCGTGAACCGCGAAACACGGAGATACCCATGATTGTCACGACGAAAGACCTTTTCGAGCAGGCTTACGGCAAGTATGCCGTGGGGGCCTACAACATCAATAATCTGGAGCAGACCGTTGGGCTGTTCCGCGGCGCGCTGGGGAAAAAAGGTTCGAACGAAGAACCGGCCGATCCCGCGACCAGTGCACCGTTCATCATTCAGATTTCGCGCGGCGCGCGTGCCTTCACCGACAAGCGCTTTCTGGAAGCGATGATCCGCACCGCCGAGGATGTCTTTCCCGAGGCGATCTTTGCCGTGCATCTGGACCACGGCACCGAAGAGGTTGCTTACGACTGCATCGACAGCGGTTTCTACTCGTCGGTGATGATCGACGCCTCGCATGAGACTTTCGACGAGAACATTGCCATCACGCGGCGCGTCGTCGAACGCGCCCATGAGAAGGGAATCTCGGTCGAGGCGGAATTGGGGATGCTCGGCGGTGTTGAAGAGGATATTTCCGTCTCGGCCGATCACGCCTGCCTGACGGATCCCGACCAGGCCGTCGAGTTTGTCACGCGATCCGGTTGTGATTCCTTGGCGGTGGCGATCGGCACTTCGCACGGCGCCTACAAGTTCAGCGGCAAGCAGGGCCTGCACTTCGACCGCATTGCCGCCATTCAAAAGCTGCTGCCGGGCTTTCCGCTGGTCATGCATGGTTCGAGCAGCGTGCCCAAGCAGTGGGTCGATCGCATTAATGCCGCCGGCGGAAAGCTGCCCGCCACCAGCGGCGTCAACGAGCAAGACTACTTGCCCGCCGCCAAACTCGGCGTCACCAAGGTGAATATCGACACCGATGGTCGACTGATCTGGTGCGCCGTGTATCGCGAAACGTTCCGCGACAAGCCCGGCGACTTCGATCCGCGCACCGCGGGGAAGCCGTTCATGGCGGAATATGCCGGATTCATCCGCGACAAGAACAAGATGCTCGGCTCAGCCGGGGAACTGGAAAACGTGCGTGCAGCCCTGGGCGTGCGTGTCTGACGCGACGCATCCCTGTTCCTTGAATGACGCGCCGCCTGCGCGACCAACTACATTCTGCGGCCCCGCTGCGCGCTTACGGCTCAACGGCCGGAATATCTTCGGAGCGAAACCGACCATCGCTCGGAGCTTGCGCCAAACGAATCAGCAGCAATTTCTGCTCAAGAGGCTGGGCTTCCGGCTGTTCGGTGAAAAAGTGGCTTCCCAGGCTGCCCGGCTTGTCCGCGCGCGTGCCAAGCACCAGAGTTTGCCCCGGCGAAAGCACCGCCTGGACGATGAGGTCCTTGAACAGG
>CAMFLN010000035.1 GCA_945957305.1 uncultured Planctomycetaceae bacterium
GTCTCGTACCGGTCACGCAATCCCTTGAGGATTTCGACCGTTTCGCTCTTGGTCGAAGGCTCGACCATGATCAATTGGAAGCGGCGATCCAGAGCGCTGTCTTTTTCGATGTACTTGCGGTACTCGTCCAGCGTCGTGGCGCCGATGCACTGAATCTCGCCGCGGGCCAGGGCGGGCTTAAGCACGTTCGAGGCATCGATCGCCCCTTCCGCGCCGCCAGCGCCGACCAACGTGTGCAATTCGTCGATGAAGAGGATCGTGTTTTTCACACGACGCACCTCGTTCATTACCGCCTTGATCCGCTCTTCGAATTGACCGCGGTACTTGGTGCCAGCGACCATCATCGCCAGGTCAAGGACCACGATACGGCGATCGCAGAGCAACTCGGGGACGTTACCATCGACCACGCGTTGAGCGAAGCCTTCGACGATGGCCGTCTTGCCGACGCCCGCCTCGCCGAGCAACACCGGGTTGTTCTTCGTGCGACGGCTGAGAATCTGGATGGCGCGTTCGATTTCCTTTTCACGGCCGATCACCGGATCGAGCTTGCCTTGGCGAGCCAACTCGGTGAGGTCACGGCCGAAACTGTCGAGCGCCGGCGTCTTGGACTTGGGATTCTTCGTCCCTTCGGCGGAACTGCCGCCACCGCCGGCGGGGTTGCGTTCGCCCCCCTCGCTCCCTTCGATGCCGTGTCCGAGCAGGTTCAGCACCTCCTCGCGCACTTCCTCCAGCTTGAGTCCCAAGTTCATCAACACTTGGGCGGCAACTCCCTCTTGCTCGCGGAGCAGGCCCAGCAGGATGTGCTCGGTGCCGACGTAGTTATGGTTCAGGTTGCGCGCCTCTTCCATCGAGTACTCGATGACCTTCTTGGCGCGGGGAGTCTGCGGGAGCTTGCCCATGGTGACCATGTCAGGCCCGCTTTGGACGAGCTTCTCGACTTCGAGGCGAATCTTGCGCAGATCCACGTCGAGGTTCTTGAGGACGTTGGCGGCGACGCCGCTCCCTTCCTTGATCAGGCCGAGCAGCACGTGTTCGGTGCCGATGTATTCGTGATTGAACCGCTGCGCTTCCTGGTTCGCCAGCTGCATTACTTTTCGCGCGCGGTCAGTGAAACGTTCGTACATGCGCTCTCTCCAAGTGTCGGTTCCAAGCCGTTGCGCTTTGGTCACGCTTCGACTTGGGCCCTCGGGAATTTCTCTCCCCCGGCGTGCCCGCAGCACGCCTGCTTGGCGACCCCCTTCAGGCCGCCTGACGCCAATCTGGCAGCGAAATCTCTGACTCCTTATTCTCTAGCACTTTGTGTTCCGTTTGCTCGCCGCTGTCCGAACTCCCGGTCTGTATGGGTTTTGCCGGTTCCGCCAGCCGGTTTTCCTTCGCGCTGAGCCGTTCGTATTGACTGTCAATTTCTAGCTTCCACCCGGCGGCCCGATCCCACAGACTCGCGGAATCAAGGGTTTCGCGGGCTTCGTCGAAGCGGTTGGTATGGCGCAAGGTTGCAGCCAGAACCAACGATGCCTCGACATCCGAAGGTATAAGGTCGATCTGCTGACGGGCCAACAACTCCGCGTCGAGCCAATTCCCTTGTAAGTATTCCGCGAGAGCCGCGGGAAACAAGTCACTCGCAGCCCCCCCTGCAGCCACGGCTGTTCGTGGAGCGCTTCGCTTTGCAACGAAGAGTAGCGCAAGCCATCCCGCAGCCAATCCGCCCCACAACGCGCTTGACCGGCCTGGCCCTACCAATTCGTCCCAGACCACGGTCGCGGACAGTATAAAACTCGCCAACAACGTGAACGCGGTGGCCAGAGCTAGCCCCGACCATGCGCCATGACGCCACAAGTCCGGGAGCCCGGGCCATAAATAGATAGCCCATCGTAGGCCGCGCATTGGGTCAGACTCCTTTCCACCCGAGTACATTCGCCGCGGAATTGTATCTCGCACTGCCGTTTCGAGCAAGGCAACTAGCGGCGGCACTTGACTTTAGGTTGTACGACCGAGAGCAACGGCCGTCGGAAAAGTCGGAATTAGGCCCGACGGGCTGCCGAGAACCCCTTCTTCGAGCGATAATTCCTGAACAGGGCAAGAGTTCGCGTTCGACGGGACTGGTGGGTAATTGTAACGATGACCTGGTCATTTACTGCTGCCGCCGAGCGGGCCCTGGCCGAAGCTGCCGCCTGGTCCAGTTCTGCGGATGATGCGGAACTGCACACGCCCGAACTGCTCATGGGTCTGCTGGCTGAGCCGGAGTGTCGTGCGGCCCGGATGCTGCAGCAAGCGGGCGTCGACGTCCAGTTGGTCCGGACGCGCTGGCCCAATTTGCATTCAAGTAACCATGGGGGACGGCACGAATTCTCGCCAGCCGTACAAGCGGCTATCGAGGCGGCCATTGACCGGCTGTGGGAATATCCCCGTCCTTTGCAAATAGCAACCGAGCACTTGTTGCTGGGACTGGTTGCCGCAGCGGGTGAGACGGCTGACTGGCTCGCCGACCAAGGGCTGCGCGCCGCACAATTAGAAATGGAAATCCATCAACTGTACGGTCATCGTCCTGGGCCGCTGGCATGGGAACCACCGGTGGACGTACTAGGAATTGGCGGGCGCACCGAGAATCGATCTGCGGAAGACATTAATAAAGACTTGATAGAAGGCCCTCTGCGAGGGGAGCCGCCCATGGCGGGGGCGGAGACCCTCGCTGCAATGGGGCCGACTCCGGGGGCGGCCCAACTTTCCCCGTCGGTGCCGGCGTTGTGGCGTTTGTTGGACGCCGCGGCGAACCGCGCGCGAGAAGGGCTGCGCGTGGTGGAAGACTATGTGCGGATGGTGCTGGACGACGGGTTTCTTACCGGCGAGCTGAAGCGGTTGCGACACGAGCTGCAAGAGGCCCTCAGTCAACTGGCCACTAGTGATCTGATTGCGGCGCGCGACACTTTGGGAGATGTCGGTGCAACGGTGAAGACGAGTTCCGAATACCACCGAGCGGAGCTTGTCGACGTCGCGGCTGCCAATTGGAAACGCCTGCAAGAGGCGCTGCGAACTTTGGAAGAGTATTCGAAGGTGGTCGACGTCCGCGCGGCAGCGGCGATCGAGCGATTGCGCTATCAATCTTATACGCTCGAGCGAGTTGCGGACCTGTTACGGCATAGTCTGCATCGATTGGCGACAGCCAGGCTCTGCGTGTTGGTCGATGGACGTGAGAGCGAAGCAGAGTTTCGGCAATTGATTGATTCGCTCGCCTTGGCCGGCGTCGGAATGATTCAATTGCGCGACAAGAAGTTGAGCGATGCGCTGCTGCTCGGCCGGGCACGAACCTTGCGAGATGTGACGCGGCCGCGGGGGGTGATCTCGATTGTCAACGACCGCGCAGACATTGCCGCCGCCGCACAAGTTGACGGTGTTCACCTGGGGCAAGACGACCTGCCCATCAGCGAGGCGCGGGCGATCGTGGGTGTGCGGGCGATCATCGGGGCATCGACTCATTCCCTGGAACAAGCGCGGCAGGCAGTCCTGGAGGGCGCGAACTACATCGGTGTGGGACCGACATTTCCTTCCACCACAAAACAATTCGACGCCTTCACTGGCGTCGCATTGCTGCAGGCGGTCGCGGCCGAAATCCGCTTGCCGGCGTTCGCGATTGGAGGGATTACCTTGGCCAATTTGCCCGACGTGCTAGCGGCAGGTTTCACTCGCGCGGCGGCTAGTGGCGCGATTGTTTCTGCGGCCGATCCGGCGGGCGCGGTCGCCGCATTCATGAATCAATTCGACGCACTGACGCTATGACCGCAAGACCCAACAAATTGGCCTACGGCCCCGACCTGGCATTTGTGCATGACACCGGGTTCGGCGGACTCGCGCTTGCCGCGGCCCAGGAATTGCTCGCCCAGCTGGGGCAGGCGCGACAATCCGCGGGCACGATTATCGATTTGGGTTGCGGCAGCGGCATTTTGGCCGAAGCGGTGTCCGCAGCAGGTTTCAGCATCGTCGGCTTCGATATCTCAAAAGCGATGATTGCGCTTGCGCGGGCGCGCGTACCCCGAGGGGAGTTCCATCACGAGTCTTTCCTCTCGGCCCGGTTGCCGGCGGCAGTAGCGGTGGTGGCGATCGGCGAAGTATTCAATTATCTGTTTGATCGCAAGAACTCGGACGCGCAACTCCAACGCGTCTTGCGGCGCGTGCATCGAGCGCTTGTGCCAGGTGGAATCCTGCTCTTTGATATCGCCGGACCTGGACGTGCTGGACCGGAGGGGATGCGGCAAGGCTTTACCGAAACTGAGGATTGGGCCTGCCTCTACAAAGCCGAAGAGGACAAAGCACACAAGACCCTGACCCGCTCGATCACTACGTTTCGCCGTCGCAACGAAAGCTACCATCGCGAGCACGAAGTTCATCGCTTACGGCTGATCGAGCCGCGGGATGCAATCGCAATGCTGAAGACTGTCGGATTCCGCGCGCGGATCGTACGCAAGTATGCACAGTTTGTCTTTCCACCGGGATGGTGCGGCATACTAGCGAAGAAACCGGTGTGACAAATTGGTCGCAGAGTTTGCTCATTCTTAAAACCCGCCGGTCACTGCAATGCCCTATGAAGTCGAGCAGAAGTTCCGTCTGACGGATGTGGCGGGATTCGAACAACGCCTGGCAAAGATCGCCTTGTCAATCGAACCCGCAGTACTGCAGGTCGATCAATACTTCGCACATCCAGCGCGCAACTTTGCGCAAACCGACGAAGCATTGAGAATCCGTTCAGTCGGCGGGCAGAATTGGGTGACCTACAAGGGTCCGAAGATCGATACCACGACCAAGACTCGCCGCGAGATCGAGATTCCGTTCGAGTCGGGCGAGCATGCCGCAACTCGTTACGCCGAGATGCTGGTCGCACTCGGCTTCCGCCCCGTGGCTGCGGTTCGCAAGCATCGACGCTACGCCGCTTGCCGCTGGCAAGTGACACCCGTCGAAATTGTTATTGACGAGGTCGAGGGGGTCGGCCAATTCTGCGAAATCGAGCTCACGGCCGAAGAGTCGGGCCTTGACGCCGCGCGGGACACGCTCGTCCGCGTGGCCCAGGAGCTGGGACTTTGCGAAAGTGAACGTCGCAGCTACCTGGAAATGTTGTTGGCCGGACGGTAATTGGCGCAACCGCGGTGCCCGCTAGGGCAGGGGGGCCGTTTTTGCGCAATTCCTGCGAAAATCGGCGAAATGTTGCGGAACGATCGAGCGAAAGCCGTGTTTTATAGGATGTTGTCGTCCGTTTTCTGCACGGCCGCTTGGTTTTCGCCCATGGTTGGGGTGATTAGGCTAGAATGTGGTTGTTCAGCGAGTTGGCAAGCGGAGCTTCCCCTTAATCGGTTTGGCGCGGACTTATTGCTTTAGTCGAGGTGCAGCATGTTGAACCGAATTTCGCTGTGGACTTTGTTGTCCTTGGTCGGTATCTGCGGAGCAACTTTCCCCGCGGATCAGGCGTTTGCGGCTGACAAGTCGAACACGAACAAAGTGGCGAAGGCCGCCGCTGCCGATTCAGGACAGGGCTCTGCAGCCACGGCGGACGACGACTCAGACGCCAAAGCCCGCGCGAAGGAAAAAGCCAAAGCCGCGGCCAATAAGAAGCGCGAAGCCTCCAAGGCCAAGAAGGCTGAAGCCGCGCAGCGGAAAAAACAAGACAAAGCCGCACAGCAGCAAGCCCAGGTCGACGCGGTTAAGCAACAGCAGCAGTTGCAACAGCAACAAATGCAGCAGATGCAACAAGCCCAGCAGGCGGCCAACCAGCGGGGCATGCGACAACGCCGCGGGGGCAATTCAGGCTTGTCGCAGAACGAAGGCATGTTCATGCTCATGCGTCAGTTCGACGCCAATGGCAATGGTCAACTCGACCCGCAGGAAATGCAGGCCATGAAATCAGCCATGGCGCAAATGCAAGCCGGAGGCACCAATCTCGTTATGGCGCAGCAACTGCAACAGTTCGACACAAACGGCAATGGGCAACTCGACCCTGCCGAGGCGCAAGCCATGCAGGGTGCCTTGACGCGCGGCGGCGGCCAGGTGGGCGGCGCTGGCATTCAAATTCCCGGTCAGGGATTGCCCAAGAATCGCTGATTGTCCGCCAGCCCGTCCAGGGCTGTCCTTCGTTCACGCGGGCGGTGCCCCCTCCGTGTCCGTCGCCGATTCCTCTTGCTGGCGGTACGAAAACGGCTCTCTTCCTGTGATCAGCCGCGCTGGCGCATTACGCGTCGTGTAATTCCAGGCCCATTGGAGCAGAATGAGGACACGGCTTTGGAATTGGATGATGAACAGCAAGTGAATGAACAGCCACGATAGCCAGGCGAGCAAGCCGGAAAAACGAAAGCCACGAATATCGGCCACCGCCTTTGCGCGGCCGATTGTGGCCATGGTTCCTCGATCAAAATAGCGAAACGGGCGCGTCTTTCTTCCCGTGGCGCGCCGGTGCAAGAGTTGTGCTACGTAATGTCCTTGCTGCATTGCGACCGGAGCCAGGCCAGGTAGCGGTTGCCCGTCCCGGCCAGCGATGTGAGCCAGGTCTCCGATAACGAAGATTCCCGGATGGTCGGGAACCGTCAAATCCGGTTCGACGATGACCCGGCCCACGCGATCAAGATTTGCCCCGGTCGCTGTCGCCACGATTTTTCCCAGCGGTGAAGCGGCAACCCCCGCAGCCCAGAGGACCGTGCGTGTGGCAATTGCCAATTCCGAGTCTTGCTTGCGCACGGAAACCGATGTCTCGCCGATTGCAGTTACCATGCTGTCGATGTGTATCTCGACCTTCAGTTGCTTGAGTGCGCGGGCAGCCTTGTCGGACAAAACCGGCGCGTAGGTCGGCAGGACACGCGAGGCTCCTTCGACGAGGATGATCCGGGCCGTGGCCGGGTCGAATTGCCGAAAGTTTCCCTGCAGCGTCCAGCGCGCCAATTCAGCAACCGCGCCAGCCAGTTCGATGCCGGTTGGCCCCCCACCGACGATGACGAAAGTTAACCATGCTGTGCGCCGCGCCACGTCTGGCTCGCGCTCGGCAGCTTCGAAGGCCAACAAGACGCGGCGGCGTATGTCGGTGGCGTCTTCGATCGTTTTCAGACTGGGCGCCCAGCGCTCCCACTCTGGGTGACCGAAATAATGATGCGATGAACCGGTGGCCACAATCAAGACATCATAGGGCACAGATTCCTCGTGCAGCACGACCCGCTGTTGTGCCACATCAATGTGTTGGACCTCGGCTAATAGCACATTGACGTTCTGCTGCTTCTTTACGATCGCCCTGAGCGGCGCCGAAATGTTTGCCGGCGAGAGACCTCCGGTCGCCACCTGGTAGAGCAGCGGCTGAAAGAGGTGGAAATTGCGACGATCGATCAACGTCACATCGAAGGGCCCGCCCCCCAGTGCGCGGGCCGCGCTGAGCCCTGCAAATCCTCCGCCGATGATGACTACGCGTTGCCTTGCCGCCATGTGACCCCTCCGTGATGAAAGCCCAGCCTCCGCTGCAATGCGTTGGCGATTATCAAGAAGGAACGCCCCGTTCGCCACCTGATCCGGGTGCGATGTGCCGAAATTGCAAGCGAGATGTGTAGGAACGCCACCCTGCCGCATGGCAACTCCCAGGGGTTTGCCAGCGAATGATGTGCCGCCGGACTTGGAGCGGTTGAGTCCGGGACGATAATTGTGGGGCGGAATTTCGGTATCGA
Source organism: uncultured Planctomycetaceae bacterium (assembly GCA_945957305.1). Taxonomy (GTDB): domain Bacteria; phylum Planctomycetota; class Planctomycetia; order Pirellulales; family JACPPG01; genus JACPPG01. Next base: position 7,683 of record CAMFLN010000035.1, read on the forward strand.
AGGGCAATCCCGCGGGCGGATCGGCCGAGGCAAGTGCAAACTGTAACACGCTCGTCGCCGGACCTTGGTCGACGCTGCCTGCCGACGGGCAGTGGGCAGCGTTAGGCAAGACTCCAGGGTGCGATCCGGCGTTGACCAAATCAGCCCGTGGACTAAAATGCCGACTTCGCGCCATCGGGGCGTAGCTCAGCCTGGCTAGAGCGCTGCGTTCGGGACGCAGAGGTCGCAGGTTCAAATCCTGTCGCCCCGATTCACCTTTGTTAACGAGTTGCCCTCAAGCGGACCGGAGTGGTCCGCAGCAGGCAAAAAAACCTGTCCGTCGCCTATGGCGGGCAGGTTATCGCCTGTGCGGTTGCGGCAACACGCCGCGTGTTCATCTTCTTGGCCTTCGCCAATTTGCTTGGTTGCGCAATTGTTGTGCCCGAAAATCGGGACAGGCAAGGCGGCGTTTCCGAATGCCACCAGACCGCCAATTAGAGTTTGGACCATTCGTTTGCTGCCCAAAACTGTTGGCGCAAAACTAAGTCCGACGCGGATCCCGAGTGATTGAAACAGTGGTCCAATATCGGCCCTGGCCGTATCATCACTGGCCACTCGCCCAAGATTACTGATCAGATTGAGTGCCGCCTCAACTTCTCCTTCGACGGATCTCTCAGCTGTGGCTAGTGAATTATCCTGTGCAGCGTCGTGCCGTGCGCGTGCTGCCGCTAGTTCGTCGTGTAGCTGCTTGTGCTGCTGCGATAGGGCTTCGTACCGCACATCGTCTTGCTCAATGGCCATGCGTCGGGCTGCTACATTCAACTGGTGTTCCAGGCGGGTGACATCGGCTGCCGCGAGTGCCACCGCTTTCGCGGAAGAGTTTCCGGACGTGCCTAACACTCTCTCCGCGCGTTCCGCCAGCATCTGCTGCAGCCTCGTTCGGCCCCCATGCCCTACGATTCTACGACTCAGCAAATTCAATACGTATTTTAAAAGAGCTTCGCCGTCGACGGAGTTCTGGTTGCACTCCGACCCTGACGTGCGCATGTATCGACCGCACCTGTAGAGTCGCCGTTGGCCGCTCGTCACACCGTACATGGGTGCGCCGCATCCATCCGTGAGATCGAACACTATACAGCTAAGCGGATATTTCGACGGGTCCTTGGCCCGCCGTATTCCGCGTTGGTTCTTTCCTCGATCGTCCATCTGACGTTGGATTTCGTGCCATTTATCAGGGTCGTATTCCGGAACTATAGGCAAAGAGGAAGAAACGCGAACTTCCTCCTGATTGAAAATCACGCGCGGCGCGCCAGAAGCGGTGCGATCATCGTCGTCTAACAAGCGCGGGCCATCTACTCCCAGGCGGCGATGGTCGCCCATCGATCTGCGACCGTAATTCTGCAAACCGATTATTGCGGCGTTCCTACACAGGTTGGATACAGTATTCGGTGACCACTTTCCGCTGACGGTATGCCTAACACCGCGGTCCGTGCGGGTTTGTCCAGCATTTGGACTAGGGACGCCCAAATCGTTTAGCATTATTGCGATTCGCTTTGTTCCCCAACCATCCCTTTTCAAGTCGAGGATCATGATCCAGACTTTTAATTTTTCAAAGTCCATGGGACGGATCTGGACATGGTGACCTTGATGCCGCACGTGCCTGTGCTCGGCAAGTTGTTCGACGACTTCACCGTCAGGGTTAACGAGGAATCGACCAAATCCGTATGGAGGACTTCCACCGGTGCGAAACCCTTGGCTTGCGAGATGCCGCTGTACACTTACGACACGATCGGCGAGTTGCCGCAGATAATCGCCACTCTGCTGGTACCCAAAAACCATCTCAACGATGTGTTTTGTATTCGGTTGCCCACGCCTTGTGGGCTCTGCAATGCTGTCGCTGAAGACGATGGTCACTCCACAGTTAGTGACCTGAGCTTCCTTTTTCATCATGTCGGTTAGATCCTCTGGGCGCCCCAGCCGATCCCGACGGTGAACAAATAGGTGCGATATGGTCTTGTCTGCAATGATGGTCTTTATCAATGCGTCAATACCGGGCGGATCTACAACAGCCCCACTTATTGCATCGTCCAAAAAGATACTCCTGCATTGATGGCGGCGTTGCGCGCGCATCTCTGCGAGATCGCCGGGAGTGGCGTCGAGAGCTACACCTTCCTGTTGCGCTCTAGTAGTGGCCCACTGCAATTGCATATCCAGGCTGTTTTCTTGCTTGGCGTCGCTTCGCCGCAGATAAACGACTGCGCGATTCTTGGGTCTGGCAGTCATACGTTTTCTCCGCTACGGCCGAGATGGCGATGCTTCCAAGCCATCTCGGCTATTTGCTCCAGTGTTACGTCGGGAAGTTGCCCAGTAACGGCTACATCAATTTGCAGAAAATCGAGTGCCGCGCCGTCGAGCTTCAACGACCAGGCTTCCGTTACGCGTTTGGATAGTTCACATCCCGTTGCGCCGCGGGAATAAGCTTCCGGATCACCCAAAAACCGGTCTACAAACGACTCGTAAGCCGATTTGGCGTCGGGTAAGTCCTCCGGCAAAAAGGGGCGTAAGCCTGCTTCCTCCCAGGCGGCAATTTGCAAAATTCCCCATAGCTCCAAATATAGTTCCCGCGGCATTTCGCTTGGCTTCTCCGGCGTCGCAGTGAAGCCCCTTCGGTTGAGAAAGTCGTGGACCATGTACGCACCACGTTCCACGAAGGTGATGCGCCGATATAACCAGGTCACCACCGCTTGCTTTTCGACGGTCAAGGCATTTGTCATCGATTCGTCCTCCGTGAGCCCAGAGAAGCAATTCAGCTGTAGCAAATTCACTCTAGGGTGTTTGTCGCTTCGCCGTCAAACGGCGCACAGAATTGGTAGCGATATCTGGACAAATTAGCCCTTGTTTGACGATTCCTGGCCGCAGTTTTTTCTTGTCGCTTGATCTGCTGTTAGCCATCGATTGGCGATCAGTCGTGCGAGCAGATCAGCTAGAGCCAATTGGGTAGCATCGGAGGCATGCGCGGCGCATTCAGGTCTCTCGTCCCTCCGTCGACTGGCCTGTTTGTCGATGATTTTGCGCGGTTTTTGTCCCATAAATTTCCAGTACCTCGTCTCCTGACAATTGGCCGCTTTTCAGCAACGCATGTGCAATCTGCTCGATCTTGGCCCAGATCAGGC
>CAMFLN010000036.1 GCA_945957305.1 uncultured Planctomycetaceae bacterium
TGCCTAAGGTGTAAACCGTCGAGGGGATGTTCGCCATCTGTCCGGCACCGCCCACGGCGACCGCCGCCGCGTCAAAACCTTGCATGGCTTGGTAGAAGGTGACGCCCCCTGCGCCGATCAAGATTGTCAGCAAAATGGCGGTCTTGGCCACCGTCCCTTGCAAGGTCATTGTGCCCGGGCTCGCCGTGTCGTGGATCTGAAAGACGGCTTCGCTCAGGGCCGGGTTACTGGTTCGCATTATGGACATGGATTACCCCAGGTCGTTTTATTGGCGGAAACGGGTCCAAGTACGCTCCTAATATATAGGTTATTCGTTCCCTTCGCGCCGCTTCCCGCGCGCCGTGGTGGGTTTCCCGGCCTTTTCCAGTTGGGCAGCGATAGTTTTTTCGCCGCTCGACGCGCTTGCGAGTTCAGCAGATAATCGCTCCGTCCCGCTCGATTCGCCAAATTATTTAGGGCTATGGAAATGAAACTTCGCATCGCCGTGTTCGCTGTCTGTCTCCACTTCGCGGCGAGCTTCTCGTCCGCTCAAGAAGTTTTGCGCCTGTACGACGGTCCCGCTCCAGGATCAGAGGATTGGAAGCACGAAGAGAAGGAATACTTTTCGCCCATCTTCAACACGCAGGTAGTTACCAACGTCGTGGTGCCTACGCTGACCCGCTTCTCTCCGCCGGCCGAGAAGGCCAATGGCACGGCCGTGGTCATCTGTCCCGGCGGGGGCTTTCACGTCCTGTCGATCAACAGCGAGGGCATCGACGTTGCCAAATGGTTGAACGAGAAGGGGGTCACGGCTTTTGTTTTGAAATATCGCCTGGTGCCGACCGGCAAGGACGGCGTGGTCGAGATGATGGGCAAGAAGCGAGACAAGATCGAAGAGGATATGCGGACGGCATTTCCTCTGGCCGCGGCCGACGGTGAAGCGGCCATTGAATATGTCCGCAACAACGCCGCGACATTCGGCGTGAATCCCAAACGCATTGGCCTCATGGGCTTCTCGGCCGGCGGCTCGGTCACGATCGGCGTCGCGCTGAATTATGAAGCCGGCAGCCGGCCGGACTTCGTCGCGCCGATTTATGCTTATCTCGGCGTGCTGGGGGATGAAGAAGTGCCCAAGGATGCACCGCCGCTGTTTGCCCTGGCCGCCTCGGACGATCCGCTGGGCCTGGCCGAGCATAGCGTCCAGTTGTACAGCAAGTGGCTGGCGGCAAAGAAGTCCGCCGAGCTGCACATGTTCTCCAAGGGAGGTCACGGCTTCGGCATGAAGACGCAGAATAAGCCGTCGGACCATTGGATCGACATCTTCGGCGATTGGCTCGACGGCCAAGGACTGCTGAAGAAATAGTCGGCAGTAGCCGGTGGTCAGTAGCTAGTAGACAGTAATCATCAGAGAGCGTTTTCTTACTGATTACCGTCTACTAGCTACTGACTACCTCTTGCCTTAAGATGCTCCGCTTGGAGTCATCGTTTTACGCTGCGGAGAATTGAATCGTGGGTCATCATCAGACCAAGGAACATCGCTGGGGACGCTCCTCGTATCATCAAATCGGCCTGGTGCGTGGGCAATTTGGCAATGTGCCGGAAGACCGCTGGCTCGATTGGCTGGCCGAAACGGGTTTCGACGGCTGGGAAGAGGCCAGTTGGGAACTTCAGCTCGATCGCTGCAGCGATGACGCCGGCGCCAAGGAATACGCACAAGAGCGGGTGAATGCCGCCAAGAAGCGGGGCCTGGAAATCTTCTCGGTCGCCGCCCACTTACAGGGGCAGGCATTGGGGGACGAACCCACGGCCAAGACCCTGCAGTTTCTCGGCGGTGAAGCGGTCGAGGCCTATGGTCGTTGGCGCAGTGCAGGGAACAATCCGCCGCGCACCGATCCTTTCTATGTTCCCCCCGAGGTTGGTGAAATCGCGCAGCGCCAAGCAACCAAGTCGCTGGTCAACTGCATTCGGTACGCGCACCACTTGGGCAAACTGCAAGACCGCGTGATTCCGGTGTCTGGCTTTGTGGGCTCGCCGGCCCATTGCTGGTCGCATTGGTTTCTGTTTCCCCCTCTCCCCTCCTCGCTGGGCGGTCACCCAATTCCCGACGTTTACAAAGTCAGTCTCGACTTGCTGGTCGAGCGCTTCGCGCCCGTGTTCCAGGCCTGCCTGCAATACGGCACGACCTATGACCTTGAATGTCATCCCAGCGAACGCGCCATGGGAGACATCACCAGCGCGGGCGAATACCTGCGTGCTGTCGATGCGGCCGGCTTTGCCAAAGCGGCAGGCTTCAATTTCGACTGTTCGCACATGGAGTGGCAGGGAGTTTCCGGCGTGCACTTCATCCGTGAGTACGGCGATCGGATTCACTGCGCCCATATCAAGGGGGTGCAGGTCGTCGGCGGTTATACACGCAACGGTCGTCTCGGAGGCCATCGGCCCATGGGAGACAAGGAGAACGGCTGGAACTTCGTCACCGCGGGCACCGCACGCGACGCCACGAGCACAGAAGAGCTGTTCGTCGAGCTTAATCGCGCGGGCTTCAGTGGTGCGGTCTCGATCGAGTGGGAAGATAACGACGTCGAACAGCACGCAGGCGCCAAGCAGGCGCTGGCCAACGTGCACCGCGCCGATCAACCGCCGAGCCTGATGCGGCACGACGAGCAATTAAAGGCTTGATCGCGCTGTGGCAGACAGTTATTCGGCCGCGTGGCTTGGCGCGAGCAACTCGCGCCGCACCACGGTCATGACCGGGCCCGACTCGGAAATATAATCCCAGCCATGATGGCGATGCAGCTGCGGCTGCATGTTGATCTGGCGCACTTTCGCCAGGTCAGCGCCGAGCCGCCGCGCGCCGACCAATCCCGTCGCGCCGAGCGCATCAGGCCCTCCGCGCCCCCACAGTCGCGGGTAAAAATGCAGGACAAAGTCCTGGGGATTGAACAGGATTGTCAGGCGATGAACCTGCGACAGCGCGCGCTCGTGACGCATGCCGGGGAGCAGCCAGTTATTGGCCATCGCGGCGCCAATCAATACGGCGCTCGCTGGCTGCCGCTCGGGGTGCATGCGCTCTGTCAGCTGTCGTCCTTCCAATTGGCCGCCGCCGAGCAAATGCAGGCTGCCGGTTACGACCCTGGCTCCGTAGCTATAGCCGCCGAGCGTCACGTGCGTGCTCAAGTCAAGCTGGTCAATAAAACACGCCAGGTAGTAACCCTCGACGTTCGTACGGCATGCTTTTAACTGTGCGTCCTTACGGTAGCGGCAGAGGACTTTGTCACTGGGCCACGACCACACGACCAGCCGCACAGGCGCGGCATGTTGGCCGCATGTGACGAACTCTTGAAATAATTCGCGACCCCGGGCTTCGGCCTCTTGAGCGTCAGTGTCGTTGCCGTGCACAAAGATCGCCGTGGTGCGGATATGATCGTCCGTGGCCAGAAACTCCTCCATGCTCGAGGATTGCCAGCCACGTCCGCACACGAATCGCTCGACCGACGGTTGGAAGTCAGCGACGCATCCGCAACCTGCGCCCGGCAGGCCGCGCGTGCTCACGCTCCAAAGCTCATCACCGGCCTCGTCAGCCGCGGCCATGGCCGTCGACATGGCCTCTGGCGGAGTGGAAGAGCCCGGGCCAAGCGGCTCTACGAATGTGTCGTCCGGACTGCCGCCGGCGATCTCATCCGGGGCATCGAGCGATGCCGCGGTCAATTGAGCGCAGCTCCGCAGATCGCCGGCCGCGGCGGAAATCAGCGACGCGGCCGCTACGGTGACCAGCTCTTGATCGGCCGACGGTTCGTCAACAGTGGCGGTGCTCGACGCGCTGTCGCATTGCACGTCGTCGGCCAGCCAGCGCAGTTCGTCGCTGGCCCGCGCAGTCGTCACGGCAAACACGACCAGCGCGCACGGCAACAAGCACAACAGCGCGAAGCGACAACGGCAGAATAAGAAGGGGCGAGGCACTGGAGCGCGTATTCTGGGCAAGTGGACAACGGCGAGGCCGAGCGTGCGCTGCGCACACGGTACGGCCGATACGATCGTTGCCGTCGGCGCGGAGCAACAGCCGACCAAGTCGACTCCGCGACATGCGGCTACATTCACTTCGATATTATGCCTGAGTTTTCTCCACTGGCGTGGGAAATCTGCAACGTTTATCGCGCAAAAAAACATCACGTTGCGTTTGCACATCACGTAGAGTGGGGTAGAGTTGTTCGACCCACCGCCTCGCCGTGATATGCAGTCTTTACTGGAGGTGCGATTCATGAAGAGGCTACTCGTTCTGACGGCCGCAGCGGCTTTGACGGCCAGCTCCGGCGGTTGCTTCCATTGGTTCAACAAGGGGGGCTCGTGCCAAAGCCAGCCCGTCCCCACTTGCGGCGCGCCGCAAGCAACGTACGCTGCTGACCCGTATATGGCAGCGCCGGCCGCGACCACCATCGCACCGGGAACCACTTACGTGGCGCCTGGCCCCCAAGGCTAGTCGCATAAAGCGCAGTCTCGCAGGGTCAGCCATGACCTGCAACTTTCGATGTTTCGCACATACTGTCGAGCCGATTCTCCCCGCCGCGAGGGCACCATCAGCCTTCGCCGCGCGCCGTGAGTTTGCTTGCGGAGCGTGCCGTCGAAGGTCCGTGCCGCGGCTTCGCTAACCGCGCGCCGGACGAGACCAGCGATCGACCATTCGCCCGCGAGGTTTCCGCGCCATCCTGAAAGCGGGGCCTCGCGGGTGAGCGAGTCGTTTGGTGCCGCTGTCGGCCAGCGATAGAATGGGCGTTTTGCCGCCCTTCATCGCGAGCTCACACCGCCATGTCTTTTGCTACGAATAACGACGATCTCGCGCGCGACCGCGCGCATCTGGTTCACCCGCTGCATCGCCCCGCTGCGCAAACCCACGCGCACGAGTGGGTCGAGGGACGCGGTTCCATCCTGGTCGACCAGTCCGGGCGAGAATTTATCGACGCACTAGCCGGGCTGTGGAACGTTGTGGTCGGCCACGGCCGTGCGGAATTGGCCGATGCTGCCGCGCAGCAAATGAAGCGGCTGGCCTTTGCCACCAGTTACGCCGGCAGCACGAACCGGCCATCGATCGAGTTGGCCGAGCGACTCGCGGCGCTGTGCTATCAAAACGTCAATCGCTTCTTTTTTACTTCCGGTGGCGCCGAATCGAACGAATCCGCGTTCAAGACCGCGCGGTACTTCTGGCGCGTCAATGGCCGCCCAGAGAAGATCAAAGTGATTGGCCGGCAGTGGGGCTATCACGGCACGACCCTGGCTGCCATGTCGGCCACCGGCATCGCCTCTTACTGGCCGATGTTCGAGCCGCGCGTGCCAGGCTTTTTGCACATCGCCAGTCCTTATCCTTATCGCTTTCAACCCCCCGCGGGCACGAAGCCTGATGATCCGCGATCGCCGGGCGTGATGGCGGCTGATCTGCTGGAAGAGGCGATCTTACGCGAAGGGCCGGAAACCGTCGCCGCGTTTCTCGGCGAACCGGTCCAAGGCGCCGGCGGCGTGATCGTCCCGCAGGACGACTACTGGCCGCGCATCCGTCAAATTTGCGACCGCTACGACGTGCTACTCTTGGCCGACGAAGTCATTACCGGTTTCGGTCGCACCGGCCAGTGGTTCGGTCTGTCGCGCTATGGGATCGAGCCCGATATCCTGTCGTTTGCCAAAGGCATCACCAGCGGCTATTTCCCGCTGGGGGGCATCGGTATCAGCGATCGCATCGCCGCGGCGATTGATAACGCTTCGGACGATAAGACCTGGATGCACGCCTTCACGTATTCTGCACATCCGGTCGGTTGCGCCGTGGCGCTCGCGAATCTCGATATCCTCGAGCGCGAGGGGCTTGTCCAGCGCGCCGGCGAACTCGGTCAGCGCCTGCTCAAGGGGCTCAAGACGCTCGAATCGCATCCGCACGTGGGCGATGTGCGCGGCCTGGGGCTGATGGCGGCCGTGGAACTGGTGGCCGACAAAAAGACCAAGGCCGAATTCCCGGCCGCCGAAAAAGTCGGCCCACGCGTCCACGCCGCCACGCAGGAACGGGGCATGTTCACGCGGTTGCGCGGGGACGTCTACAACCTGGCCCCGCCATTTACGACCAGCGAAGCGACCATCGACCGCATGGTCGAAATCCTGGGCGAATCGATCCGGGCGGTGTTGGGCTGACACCGGACTGCGAGGCTGAGAGCGGGGTAAAATTTTCCCCTCCTCGCCGGATTGCACAAGATGGGGCTGGTAGCGGGTATCCCCGGCCGACCTTATACTCGAAGTTTGGACTTTTTAACCAGTGGCTGCGTACTACCAGGGGCTGAGAGAGGGCAGGGCGGTTGGTCGATTCCGAACGGGCGGTACGCCGCGAAATCCTGTTTAGCGGACGGGTCCAAGGGGTCGGTTTTCGCTATACCACCCGGCAGATCGCCGGCCGCTTCCCGGTCACCGGCTATGTGCAGAATCTGCCCGACGGCAGGGTGCAACTGGTCGCCGAAGGGGCTTCGGCGGAAGTCGAGCGGTTTGTCACGGCGGTAACCACCGAAATGGCGGACTACATTCACTCGCAAAATGAAGAGAGCGTGCCGGCGACAGGCGAGTTCGCCGCCTTTGAAGTCAGGCGTTAACGCGTGAAATAGAGATAGGGTTTAACGACATGCATTTCGAGACGGCGGCGGTTTGGGCCGCGAACAGTGCTTCGCTGAATTGGGTTAAGCCGCTGTGGATCGTGGCCGCCGGCGTGGCGGGGCTGACGATTGCATTCTTCGCGCTGTACTACCTGCTGGTGGCCGTGGCGCCCAAGGTGGCTGCGATTGCTCACACGACCGCCAAGGAAGCGTGGGCGCAGCCCTTGTTTTGGGTCACCCTGGCCCTGGGCTCGGTGCTGCTGTTGGTCTTCCCCTTCATCCCGTATTACACGCTGGGGGAAGACGTCAAGATGATCAAGGATTCGGGGCTGGCCTTGATCACGGTGCTCTCGATCATGCTGGCCGTGTGGACCGCGAGCGTCTCGGTCGCCGACGAAATTGAAGGGCGCACCGCGCTCACCTTGCTCAGCAAGCCGGTGGGACGCCGCCAGTTCATCCTGGGTAAATTTCTGGGGGTGCTGGCGCCGACGGCCTCGATGTTCGTGATGCTGGGCGCGTTGTTCCTGGCAACCGTCTCGTTCAAGGTCAAGCACGAGGCACGCGAATCCGCCGCTGGCGATCCTTCGGCGGCCGATTGCCAGGCCGAGATGGTGCAGATCGTGCCGGGACTCGTGCTTAAGTTCATGGAAGCGACGATGCTGGCCTCGATCAGCGTCGCCCTGTCGACGCGTCTGGCAATGATTCCGAATCTCGTCCTGTGCGTGACGATCTACGCCCTGGGGCATTTAGCGCCCATGTTCGCCAACGCATTTCGCGAGTCGCGGCTGGTGTCGTTTTTTGGCCAGTTTGTCGCCACGGTCCTGCCGAACCTCGACGACTTCGACATCCCGGCCGCGGTCTCGACCGGGCGCATGGTGCCGCTGATCTACCTGGCCTGGGCCGCGGTGTACTGCGTGCTGTACAGCACGGTCGCCATGGTGCTCGCGCTCTTGATGTTCGAGGATCGCGACCTGGCGTAGCGGGCTCATCGTGTTACGTTCGACGTCACGGCCCTCCGCCTGCTGCCCTCTGCCCGCTTTTAAACGCGAGCCAGCACGTGGGCTGCGTCGTCACACAGGCGGTTGGCCTCAGCTTCGGTGGGGGCTTCAGCAATCGCGCGGACGATCGGCTCGGTATTGCTTGCGCGGACCAGCAGCCATCGTCCCGGCCAATCGAGCCGTAGTCCGTCCAGTGCATCGGTGGTGGCATCGGCAAAATGCTTTTTCAAGGCGGCCAGGCCGGCCGGAATTTTATCCGGTGCCAGCGCGATCTTGGTCTTCACGATTTCATAGCGAGGCAGCTCGTCGGCCAGGCGGCTGATCTTTTCGCCACGCGCGGCCATGGCGTCGAGAATCAAGGCCATGCCGACGAAACTGTCGCGCACCAATACCACGCGCGGATCGATGATGCCGCCGTTGCCTTCACCGCCCAGCACCGCGCTATGGCACTGCATCGCTTCCACGACGTTGGCCTCGCCCACAGCGGAGCGGTAAAACGGCACTTTGTATTTGGCGGCGAGATCTTCCGTCATGCGGCTGGTCGAGCAATTCGTGACCACCGGGCCAGGGCGGCTCCTCAGCACATGATCGACGCACAGGGCCGGTGTGTATTCTTCGCCGATGTAGCGTCCCGTTTCGTCGATGATCGCCAGTCGATCGGCGTCGGGGTCTTGGCAAAAACCGATGTCGGCCTGCGACTGGCGAACCCGCGCCAGGACGCCCGCCAGGTTTTCGGCCGTCGGCTCGGGCGTGTGCTCGAAATGGCCGTCAGGCTGATCGCCGAGCAAAGTGGCCTGGCAGCCGAGCTCTTCGAGCAGGCGTCGTCCGAGAACGCTGCCCGCCCCATGGTTGGAATCGAGCAAAACGCGAAACTTTCGTTTACGAATGCGCTCGACGTCGACCGTGGCCAGCACCAGCGCACAATGTGCAGAGATCGAATCGTCGCAGGCTATTTCGTGGCCAATCCGGTTGTGCGGCGACCAGGAGATTTTTCCGGCTCGATAGCGCTGCAAAACCTGTTGCCCATCGGCCGCGGGAATGACACGTCCCTCGGCCGAAAAGAGTTTCAGTCCGTTATATTCGGCCGGGTTGTGGCTGGCCGAGATTTGTACCCCGCCGGCCGCCCCCAATGATCGTACGAGTACTCCGGTCGTGGGCGTGGCTGCGATATCGGCGTCGATTGTATTGCGCCCCACGCCTTGCAGCCCAGCCGCCACGGCTTGGGCCAGCATACGTCCGGTGGCACGCCCGTCGCGCGTGATCAGCACCGGGCGCCCCTGCGGGAGCGTCTGGTCGAAAGCACATACGTAGCGAATGGCGAGTTCCGGGGTCAGGCTCTCGCCGATGATGCCACGCAATCCCGAAACACTGATGATCGGCTCGCTCACGGACAGTTCCTCGCGGTGGGGGCGTGCGCCTGGGCCAAATTGCGAATCTGACAAGTCGGCGACGGCGTCGAATTGTGCGTGCAAAGTATAGCAGGCGCGCCGGGCCAGGTAACGCGACGTGCCGGGACTTGTGAGTTGAGGGCTTTTCGGCACAATAAACGCCACGTCGGCCCGCCGCGGCCGCAGGATTCAGTGAGTTCGAGGAGTGCTTATGTCGACTGCCGCGCATCCGTCGCCGGAAACGCTTGCCGAGCTGAACGTCGCGACCGCCGCTCAAAAAATTTCGGCCACCGCCGCCAAAAACGTTCTGGCCTGGCTCACCGAGCCCCGCTACGCCGAGTATGCCCCGCAGGTCGCCGAACACATCGCGGCAGGGCACTGGCAACAACTGGACGACGTTTTCTGGACGGTGATCCCGTTCGGCACGGGGGGGCGTCGCGGCCGCATGTACCCGATCGGCTGTAATGCGATCAATGATCGCACCATGGGGGAAAGCGCGCAAGGGTTGGCCGACTATGTCAAAGAGCAACGCCCGACCGGTGATATCCTCGCTTGTGCGATCGCTTACGACACGCGGCATCGTTCGCGCCATTTCGCCGAGCTGTGCGCGGAAATCATGGTTGCGGCCGGTTTCGAGGTCTATTTCCTTGATGGTGTCCGCAGCACGCCCGAACTGTCGTTGGCCGTGCGGCATTTCCGCTGCTCGTGCGGGATCATGATTACGGCCAGCCACAATCCGCCCAGCGACAATGCGATCAAAGCCTATTGGAGCACAGGCGCGCAACTGCTCCCTCCGCACGACAAGGGGGTCATCCAGCGCGTGATGAGCGTCACCACGATCGATCGCGTGCCGTTTGCTGATGCTGTCGCGTCCGGCAAAGTGAAGTTCAGCCAGGAAGAAGCGGACACCGTCTATCAAAAGGGAATCGAGGCCCAGAGCCTGCCGGGTGAGCGCGATTTGAAGATCATCTACTCCCCCATGCACGGCGTGGGAAGCACGAGCGTCCTGCCCGTGCTCGCCGCCACCGGTTTCAAGGAAGTCGAACTCTTTAAACCGCAAGCGACCCCGGATGGCGATTTCCCCAATGTCCCGGGGCACGTGTCGAATCCTGAGAACCCGGCGACGTTCGATGCCATGATCGAGCGGGCGCAGCAGACAGGCGCGGAATTGATTCTTTCCACAGACCCTGACGCCGACCGGCTGGGCTGCGCCGCGCCCGAGTCCACGGCGCTTGGCGCCCCTTGGCATCCGTTTACAGGCAACCAGATCGGCGCCTTGCTGGCCGAGTACGTGCTCAGCGGGCGGAAAGCGGCCGGCACGCTGACCAGCGAGCACTACGTCGTCAAGACGCTCGTCACCAGCGAGATGATCCGCCGCATTGCCGATTCGTACGGCGTGAAGACCTACGGCAATTTGCTCGTTGGATTCAAATGGATCGCGCAAACCATCGACGAAGTCGGACCGGAAAAGTTTGTCATGGGCTGCGAGGAATCGCACGGCTTCCTGGTCGGCACGCACGTCCGCGACAAGGACGCCGCCGTCGCCGCCATGCTGATCGCGGAGCTTGCCGCGCAGTGCAAAGCCGCGGGCGAGACGCTGCAGCAAAAACTCGATTCTCTCTATTGGCAGCATGGTTGCCATGCCGAGCGCACCGTGTCAAAAACGATGCCCGGCAGCGAGGGAATGACCCGCATGAAAGAACTCATGGCGCGGTTACGCACAGAGCCGCCGAAGTC
>CAMFLN010000037.1 GCA_945957305.1 uncultured Planctomycetaceae bacterium
GTCCCCGGCGACAAGTCGGCGGATGCCGAGTTGATTCAGGAACGCTATCCCAACCGGGAAGTCAAAATCGAGCGGCAAGTCGTGCAAGACGCGAGCGGCAACTACGTCAACCACGGCAAGTGGGTGATGTATGACGAGCGTGGTCACATGGTCGGCTGCGGCCAGTACCGTTACGGCGAAAGACACGGTCCCTGGACGCGCTGGCACATGAGCATCGGCTCGAAAGACATGCTGGCCCAGATGCCCTACAAGCAGTTTCAGCCGCCGTTCGTTTCGGAAGTCACGTTCGATAACGGACGCGTCAACGGCAAATGGAAGATCTACGACAAGCAAGACCGGGTGTGCAGCGAGTTCAATTTTGAAAATGGCGAGCGTCAGGGAAAGTCGGTTTGGTACTACCCCAATGGCGTGAAAATGCGCGAAATCGATTTCACCGCTGGTCAATACGATGGCCAGGCGCGTGAGTGGGGCCCTGACAAGAAGCTCACGAAAAATGACACGTATCAAGATGGTCGCCGCCTGGGCAAGAAATCCGAAGCCTATGCCAACGGCCAGCCGAAGATCGAAGCGACTTACCTCTTTGCCCGCGAAGTGTTGAAGTGCAATTACGACTGGTGGGAAGGCAACATCACCACCACCATCGCCAAGGAAGGCAAAGATCAGCGCCACGGCCTCTACACCACCTGGTACAAGAACGGTCAGAAGGACGAAGAGGGGCAGTACCTCAACGACCTGGCGGTCGGCAAGTGCACCTGGTGGTACGAGAATGGCCAGAAAGCGATCGACGGCCAGTTCATCAACGGCGAACGCAACGGCCACTGGACCTGGTGGCATGAAAACGGTCAGAAGTCCGCGGACGGTGAATTTGTCAAGGGAGTCGAGATCGGCAAAAGGACCTGGTGGGCCGCCGATGGAAAAGTGACCAACTCGGCCCGCATCACCGAAGGGCAGACCAAGACCGTGGTCGAAGTGGGTGAGGAAGTAGTCGAGCAGGAAGTTGCTGCCGCACCTCCGGCGCCCAAGGCCAAGCCCCAAGGCAAGTCGCCCGTGAAGCAAGCCCGGGGTGGCACGCGTCGGCCGGCCACACCGCCGGCGAACGTCCGCCGCTAAATCCTGCACACGGGCAGTGTAGTCGCTCAAGTCGGATAATTTTCGACGTCCGCATTCTCTCCGGAGTGCGGACGTCGTTATTTTTGCGCGAGGAAAGATTCTCGCCGTGTCCGATTAGGGCAATTGGTCCAAGAACTCGTCGATCGCCATGAGCCAAGCGGCGCTTCGGCCGTCATTATGATCGCCGCCGCCGATCGTGACGAATTGCTTGGGATCGTTCGCGGCTTGATGCAGTTGTACGCCCAGGCTGTACGGCACGATCGAATCGGCATCTCCGTGGCATTGCAACAGCGGACCGTGGTAGCGGGCAATCGCGGTGCGAGAATCAAGCCGCGTGCGCAGCAACAGCCGCACCGGCAACCAGCGAAAATGGTGCGCGGCAACGTCGGGTAAGGAACTGAACGTATTCTCCAGAATCAGGCCACGCGCCCCGTCCGCCGCGGCCACGTCCACGGCGACGGCCCCGCCGATGCTCTCGCCTAGTAAAACAATGTCTGCAGGGCCAATGCCGGCGCGTTGCGCTAGCCAATCGCGCGCGGCCCGCGCGTCGGCCAATACCCCGTTTTCCGTCGGGCTCCCTGCGCTGCGTCCAAAGCCGCGGTAATCGAAGGCGAGCACCGCGACCTGCAAGTGCTGCTGCAAGTAACGCAGAAAATCGGCGCGATACGCCAGATGCCCCGCGTTGCCGTGAGCAAAGAGCACACACGCGCGAGGCTTATCGCACGGCAAATACCAGCCGTGTAATCGCGTGCCGTCGGCGGCTTGGAACCAGGCATCTTCGAATGTCAAACCCTGGGGCTGCCAATCTCCTTCCGGATAGCGCGACGGAAAGAAGATCAGGAAGTTTTCGTAGAGCATTGCCGCTAGCAACAACAGGAGACAACCAGCAGTTAACCAACGGGCTGCACGCAGGATCGTCCACTTGCGTGTGCTGGGGTGGCCAACGTCCGACATGCTGACAGCCTAGGCCGCATGACGGCACGACGCCATCAATTTGGCCAACGTTTTTCGCTGCGACGAGGCGTCAAGTGCCGCACTGTACGCCGCGGCGCCCCGCATTGAATGAGAAAGTCGCTCGTTTCTCGGGCGCGGCGCGAACGACCTGCGCGATTTCTTCGGCTGACATACCGCGATCGAGCATGGATTGCTTCAGGGCATTGTTGTCTTCGGTCTGTCGCACCTTGCGCCATGCTTCCGAGATGATTGCCGTGACGCAAATCGCGGTGCCAGCGACCATGGCGATCGTCCCCAGAACGGCCCCCAGCATAATGCCCGAGTCCTGTGACAACGATTCGATGATTTGCGCCAACATATTCCTCACCTCGCCTGTCAAAGGGGACGAGTCACTCGCATCATTACCGCTATTCGCCAGTGCCGGGCGAATCTTGGATTTATTGTAATCGATTGGGACGAAAATGGGTCATTTTCTCGGCGGGACGTCCGTTCCATCGATGTGACGTCCTGCCGAGAAACCGCGGCCCCGGCGAAATCCAGAGCCTTTACGGCTGGGAGACTTTCCCACCGGGCAAGTCTGAAGTCGGCACCTGGCTTTCCGCAGGAGTTGCGTCCTCGACCGTGGATACGCCATCCTGTAGCTCCGCAATGGTCGCACGAACGAACAGGTATAGGTTCACAGCCAGTCCCTCGCTGGGTTTGGAAAACGTCATGCCCCCGACGAGCACTGTGCGATCAACCGGCATTCTCAGCGTCGTCGACAATCGATGTGCATGGACGATCGGGCGATCAAGCGCTGCCACGACCTGGTCGGGGAAGACGATTTGCGGAGCGTGGCCGGAGTTCGGCGGGGTCAGTGGCGACGAGTCGTCGACTTGCACGACCCGGCTGTGCACGTCGAGGACGACCAGCTGGCCCCCCTTGGTCGCGACAGGAGTGACTTGCAGCGCCGCGCCATCCTGGACTACGGTCGTCTGCGGTTCGTAGAGCGGACTTGCCGATTTGCCCGTCGCTGCGTTCGGCGAGATCGGCGTCAATGCGGTCACAAACATGCGTTGGCCGCCACTTTCGACATGTACGGTCTGACCGTTGTAGCAAGTCAGCACGGCGCTATAATCGCGCGGGTCTGGCCGATCTTTGCGATTCTCTTCGACGGTGCGCGCGAGTGCTGCTTCGTCGATGACAATACGTGGAGCGGTCGTCGCTTGCTCATCGGCGGATGCGCGCGGCTCGTCCAGCAGCGCTGCGAGTTGTGCGGCGGTCAGCCACACCCAATCGGCGCGAACAGTAATCGTGCGCAGCGTGCGCCACCGACCACGGATCAGGCCCAGTAAGGACTCGATTTGTTCGTGCATGGAACGATCGGCCGAAACGAGCAGTGATGTCCCGACTCGGGCAATGGACGCTTCGCCACCGTTATCGTCCCAGCGGTCCGGGGCGATAGTTCCCTGAATGGCAGACAGCAGCTCCTCAATGGAGGCACGCCCACCGGCGGCATTGCTCTGCGCGCCGCCGAGACTACCCGCACGACCGAAGCTTTGCGCCATAAATGCCGCCGCGGGTGGTTGCACATGCTGTGCGCTCCCCGAAATGTTGAACATTCCGCCCCCCATTCCTCCCCCGCCCGACAACTGGGGCGTGGTATTCGTAGGGAACAGCGGCGTCGCCGCATTCCCGAGATCGTTCAAGCGTCCCGCCTCGTAAGCAGGGGCGATGGCGAACAAGTCGCTGACGTCGTAGAGCCGCAGGACGAGTTCCGGATTGCGCCCATTTCGCGTGACGCCGATTTGTGTCACACGATCATTCTGCGCCGCACGTTCCGTCGATTGTTCCCATTGCCGTATCTGGGATTCGAGAGCTTCGATCCCGCGGCGCAACTCCGCGATGCTGGGACGAGTTTGCTGAGTCCAGCACCAGCTTGGGCACGCCAATACGAACAAGACCGCGCAAGACATAGCCCGAGCGCACATGAGAGCCTCCCCTTCTTTCGCGAACGCGAATTTGAAGTGACATCCGCTGTTCCGGCGGACGGTGGTGAAACCCACGGGCGCAGCATACTGCTCGCGCGCGAGTGTTCGCAACAAAAAAATTGTTACGACCTGGAGAGGTTGGCTCTCGTGAGCGCGCTATCGACCGTCAACCTTGTCACCGTGCACGTGCGCTGTCCGCCGATCGATTCAGCTACCAGCGGAATCCCAACGTGGCACCCACGCCGTCAGGCCCGGCCGAGGGAACGATGAAGACGTTGGTCGAACGATCGGTGCGATCCACGGCCTCGACCGAAAGCGCCGCGACCCACACGCCCAGCGTCACCTGTGATAGATAGTGCTGGTCGACGTTCAGCCGACCCCAGGCCGGAAAGAGCGCCAATGACCAGAGCGCGACCTTGGCCAGTTTCGAATCGGTCATCTTGGCGGCGGTGAGAAACGTGATCGCCCCCACCCAGGCGTCGCCGCTGGCGCCGTGCGTGTCTTGAAAGGGATGCCAATACGAATTGATGTTTTCACTGGGTCGATGCGCGCCCAAGCCGTATTGCAGCGCCAGCAGCATCGGGCCCCCCACGAGAAACGCCCGCGTGCTTTTCCGACCCCATGTTCCAATCGCATGCGCGGCCGGGGAGTGTTCTTCCAGTGGAGTTAGCAGTAAGCCCGTTCCAACCCAAATGGGGACCATAAGGCCGCCATTCCCCAGCCACTGAATGTCTTTGTAGAGTTGGTCCGACGTATTGCTGCGGACATCGGCCTGATACCAGTTCTGAAAATGCTGATCGATTTTGGTGTTTGCCAGAACGGCCGCCACGCCGATGCCGGTCCCCAGCCACAATAGGCTGCGTCCGGAATAAAAGTTCATATAGTCGAAGCGAACATCGGAGAGCACCTCGCCTGTCGCTTCGATGCCGGGGCCGAAAACGTGCGCGAAGAAACCTCTTCGCCGTGGACCGTCAGGGGGCGTCGCCAATTCAATCGTTGGTTCTTCAGGCGCTGTCTGGGTGGACGGAGCAATTTCGTCCAGCGTCGTGATCGGTGATGCAGCGAGATTCCCGCCCGACTCGCCTGACAGCGGAATAAATAACGGCGCTGGCAGCCGAACTGATGCTGGCTCCTCGGCAATGCAACGGGCGATGTAGCCCGAATTCAGTAGAGCAGGTTGCCGGCCAATGGCCGACGGCCCGTTCGTGGCAGAATATGAGGGAAGAGGTTCTTGAGCATGCAGAGAGCTTGATGCTGTTGCAACCACGAATAGCCAACCCAAGAGCCAAGTGAAGAACGCGCCGCGGGGCGCCCCTCTCCGTGTAGCCCGACCGTGGTCGTGGGCCCTACCGTGGCGGGTGGACCCGACAACTTGTTGTCGGGGCGCCGTAGGCGCTTGAGTTGTTTTGGCAGACGGGCGCCTGCGGCGCACGGACAACAAGTTGTCCGTGCCACCCGGGGGCAACAAACTGCCGCCCTGCGTGGGCGCAGGCGCGCACGCCGGCATCCAACGTTGCTTGTGCGCATGCTGACCCGAGCAGGGACGCATCCGAGAGCCGCTCCGCGATAGACAGTAGAAGGGGCGGGAAGTATCCCAGGTTCACCAGGGTGTCACAATGCAGACGTGCTGACAGTGGCGAGGAATTAAGGGTTGGGCCGTTGTGCTATCATATTTGCCCGGAGCGCAAGCTGCGCAGTTTATGCATTTGCCTGCGATGCCGGCCGACCTGAACCGTTGAGACGAATCCGGGGGAACCTCCCTATGTCCCGATCTCTCTACTCCACGATTCGTGCGAAATGTGCCGAACCGGTGGGCTCGCTCACGCGGCGCGACTTCATGCAACAATCACTCGCGGCCGCGGGGACGCTGTTGCTTAGCGCCTCGTCGGCGAGGTCTGCGGCGAGACGCGTCGCCGCTCCACGAGTCATAATCGTCGGCGCTGGCTTCGCGGGGCTGGCCTGTGCGGCCGAATTGCAAGCCGTGGGCTACGACACCACGATCCTCGAAGCGCGCGATCGCGTGGGGGGACGTGTGCACACCTTGACCGACTTTGTACCGCAGAAGACCGTCGAGGCCGGCGGAGAGTTCATCGGCACGAATCATCCGGCGTGGTTAGCCTACGCGAAACGATTCCATCTGCAGCTGGCGGAAGTGCCCGAGACACACGACATCAACAGCCCGGTGATTATCGACGGTAAACCGCTCGGCAAGCTGACCGTGGTCGCGGTCTTTCAGCAAATCGAGGAAGTGCATCGTCGCTTAATCGAACTTGCTGCCCCCGTCGACGAGGACCGTCCCTGGGAAACGGCCGGAGCGCGCGAGCTCGACGAGCGGTCGGTCGGCGATTGGTTCGATCGTCAAGAGCTGAAACCGCTCGTGCGCCGAATCCTCGAGACAGAATCGATTTCGTACAGCGGAGTACCGACGACGCAGGAGAGCCTGCTGGGGCTATTGACCGTCGTCAAAGGGGGAGGGCTGGAAAAATTCTGGACCGAAAGTGAAGCGTTCCATTGCGTCGGCGGTAACCAACAATTGGCCCAGCGGCTGGTTGCCGAGATCGGCCGCGAACGGGTGCGGCTGCAAATGCCCGTCGAAAAAATCGTCCATGCCGATTCCAAGGTCGTCGTGACCGCCCGCGACGGATCGACGTACGAAGGGGACGACGTTGTGCTCGCCACTCCTCCCAGCTGCTGGTCGAATATTCAATTCGAGCCAACTCTGCCCGCGGTGCTGCGACCCCAGATGGGAAGGAATGTTAAGTTTCTGTTAGCGCTGCGCGATGCGTTCTGGAAAAAGAACGACTTGCCGGCGACGAGCATGAGTGACGGACTGATCGGTTTTACCTGGGATGCGACGGCCGGACAGCCCGGCGGACCCGCTCAGGGAATGGTCGCCTTTGCGGGGGGCGAAGAAGCGGAAAAACTTCACCAGATGATGTCTGATGAACGCAGTCGAGCGCTGGAAAGAGAAATCGGCAGCCGTTATCCGGCGTTTTCCGAGAGTTTCGTGCAAGCGCAGTTCGTCGACTGGCTGGCTCAGAAATGGACCGGCGGCAGCTATTCCACCGCCGCGCCGGGGCAAGTGACCACACAGGGACCGATTCTGGATCGCGGACTTGGCCGACTGCACTTTGCCGGCGAGCACACCTGTCTGAAATTCGTCGGATATATGGAAGGGGCGCTGCAATCCGGGGCGCGCGTGGCCAGCCGTGTGGCGCGCCGCGACGGCCTGGCGAACTAGAGCCAGGTCGCATTTGCCCTTTACCCGCAGGACATGCCGGGTATTGTGTGATGCGTACCAGGTCCCGAATACTGGCGGCGGGCCTGCTTCAGCCGGTCCGCACTCGTCCAGGGATCCTTCCGCATGCAGCGCGTCGTCAGTCTCACCGGCTTGGCCGTGATTATCGGCTTGGCATGGCTCATGAGTTCGCACCGTCGCATCGTCAATTGGCGCGTCGTGGCCGGCGGCATGTTGCTGCAACTCGTCTTCGCCGTCCTCGTGCTCAAGACAGCGCCGGGGCAGTGGCTATTTACCAGCGTCGGGGATTTTGTCACCCGGCTGTTGGATTTTGTCGATGCCGGTGCGGCGTTTGTCTTCGGTCCGAACTTTCATGAATTTCCGTTTGCCTTCAAGGTGCTGCCAACGATCATCTTTTTTTCGTCGCTCATGTCAGTGCTCTATTATTTCGGCGTCATGCAATGGGTCACCAAGGCATTCGCCGTAGTCATGCAGCGCGTGATGGACACCTCGGGCGCGGAAAGTCTGGCTTCGGCCGCGAATATCTTCGTCGGTCCGACCGAGGCCGCGCTTGTCATTCGGCCTTACATCAGCAGCATGACCGGTTCCGAGCTGATGGCCGTCATGGTCGGCGGCTTCGCCAATGCTGCCGGCGGAGTGCTGGCCGTCTACATCAGCATGGGCATGAACGCCGGTCACCTGATTACCGCGTCGTTAATTTCGGCCCCTGCATCGTTGCTCTTGGCTAAGGTCATGGAACCGGAAACGGGTGAACCCGTGACGCGCGGTCGCGTGCGCATGCAAGTGACCCACGGCGCAGTAAACGTGATCCACGCCGCGGCCTCGGGCGCGGCCGACGGGCTGAAGCTGGCGCTGACCGTGGGGGCGATGATCATTGCCTTTCTGGCGCTGATCGCGATGGTGGACGCCGGCATCGTGTGGCTTGGCGCGCAATTGGGTTGGGAATGGTCACTCGCCGCGGGATTAAGCTACCTCTTTGCGCCGTTGGCTTTCATCATGGGGGTTGAGCCGGCCGACTGCCTGAAGGTGGGCGAACTCTTGGGCACGAAAATCGTGGCCAACGAGATCGTGGCGTTCAAGCAACTCGCCAATTGGATGCAGCCGGAATCCTCGATTCACTTGAGCGAACGGTCGCTGGTCATTGCCACGTATGCCCTGTGTGGGTTCGCCAATTTTGGCACCATCGGCATTCAAATCGGCGGCATTGGCCCGATGGCGCCTGAACGCGAGCCAGAACTGGCCCGCTTTGGCCTGCGCGCCATGTTCGGCGGCCTGTTGGCCAGTTGCATGACGGCGTGCATCGCCGGAGCGCTGTTGTGACGATTTAGCCGCGAGCGGCTAGGCGAGGCGAAAGCATTCCGGCAGCAAGGCACTGAATTGCACCTCGCGCGCCGAGTTGTGCTGATCAACGTCGACCAGCACAATCGGCAATTCCACGCAGAACTCGGCCAACACCTGCCGGCAGGCGCCGCACGGTGTCAGGCCTCCCGAGGTCGCGACCGCCAGGCCCACAAACTTTCGTTGTCCTGCCGCAACGGCCGTGTGCACGGCCACTCGTTCGGCGCAAATGGTCAGCCCATACGACGCATTCTCAACATTCGCGCCCGAGTAGATGGTGCCGTCGTCGGCGAGGATCGCCGCGCCGACTGTGAATTGCGAATACTTGGCATAGGCGCTTGCACGTGCGCGGATCGCGGCGTCGATCAATCGCGCGCGCTCGGCTTCGCCCAAACTGGTTACCGTTACCGTCATAGGGGCCACTGCTTTAAGCGCCGACCGCGACTTGTGAAGCGGAACTGCGCGCCACGTGGTTGATGATTCCCCGAATTATCCTCCGCAACTTAGGTTCGGCACCTTCGGCCGCATCGACAATCTCGTGTGCCGAGGCGCGGGGAAGCGCGTCGGGCAAGCAAACGTTGGTCACTGTCGCCAGGCCCAAAATGCGCAGGCCCAATTGATGGGCGACGATCACTTCCGGAACCGTCGACATGCCGACGACGTCAGCTCCCAAAAGCCGCAGGAAACGATACTCGGCCCGCGTTTCCAGGTTCGGGCCTTTGACGGCGACATACACTCCCCGGTGCGCGGCGAAGTCTTCTTGCCGGGCAATCGCCAGGGCCGCGTCGCTGAGGGCGCGATCGTAGGGAGAGCTCATATCCGGAAATCTGGCGCCCCAGGCTTCATAATGCGGACCGGCAAGCGGCCCTCCGAACATCAGATTGATATGATCGTCGATAACGACAATATCCCCTTTGCAATAGCGGGGATTCATCCCGCCGCTTGCATTCGAGACGATGAGAGTCTGGATCCCCAGCGCATGCATCACGCGGACAGGCAGCGTGATTTCGGCGAAGGAATAACCTTCATAAGCATGGCAACGCCCCTCCATCGCGATAACCGGAACGCCATGCAGATTGCCGCAAACAAACTGTCCGCGATGGGCCAGGGCGGTCGAACGGGGGAAATGCGGCACGTCTTCGTACGAAATGCACACTTCGGCGTCGATCTGCTCGACGAATTGCCCTAAGCCGGAGCCGAGAATGATTCCCACTCGCGGGGTGCCGCTCCAGCGAGCCGCCACGACGCTTGCGGCCACCGCGACCGCAGCGGGAGAAAAATGCGTCGGAAATTGTGACATTAGTAACCTGCGCCGTGAGGGGTGGCTTGCTTATCCGTGGGAGTCATGAGCGCCTCGGGGGCGCTTGTTCCAATCCGGGTCGCGCCCAACTCGCGCATGCGCAGAGCTTCGGCGTGCGTGCGTACGCCCCCGGCGGCTTTGACCTGCATTTTGGGGCCGGCATGTGCTTTCATCAGCGCCACATCCTGTTCCGTGGCGCCGCGATAGTTGTATCCTCCGTCCGGCTGCCGCACAAACCCGTAACCGGTCGACGTCTTAACGAAGTCGGCTGCCACCTGGCGGCAGATACGGCAGAGTTCAATTTTGTAACTGTCGTCCGGTAAAAAATCGTTTTCGAAAATAACCTTCACGATGCCGCCGGCTGCATGGACTGCTTGCGTCACTGCGGCGATATCTGCCTCGACAAATTGCCAATCGCGGCCGAGAACCTTGCCGATATTGACGACCATATCGAGTTCAGTGGCCCCCTGGCGGCAGGCGAGGCGCGCCTCCGCGACCTTGATTTCGGTCTGATGCGAACCATGCGGAAAGCCGACGACCGTTCCTACGGCCACTCTGCCTCCGGCGAGCAGCTCAGCGGCCAGCGGCACGCCGTACGGTTTGATACATACACTGGCCACATCGAGTCGCCTGGCCAATTCGCAACCAGCCCGCAATTGATCATCTGTCAATGTTGGGGGGAGCAGCGAATAATCAATCATCCTGGCGATTGTTGCGTCCATCGTGGTACTCTGCGTCTGTCGT
>CAMFLN010000038.1 GCA_945957305.1 uncultured Planctomycetaceae bacterium
GTTGAGCATCCGCGAGGGATCCTGGGCGACCAACTGGTCCAGTAACTCGTCATCGATGGTGTACCGCGACAACAACAAAAGCCTGACGTTCGTCGTGCCAAACCAACGCTGCAAATCCATCCCAATCTCGGCCGAGTGATCCACCAGGTCTTGCACGCGGTCGAGATCGGCTGCAGCGGGGATCAGCGGCTCTTCGGAGGCGAGCAAAATGGTGTCCGCACCCGCGCCCACCGAGAACAGTCCGACGTGCGGAAAAACACTGCGCATGGTGCGCACGATCATCAAGTAATCCGCAAGGCTCAAGTGATAGGTCTGCACCCACTGCGCCAACACTCCGCCCGGCTTCAATCGTGACTTGGCTAACTCGAAGAATTCCTGCGTGAACAAATTCGACACCCCGGCCAGCCAGGGATTCGACGGTTCGGAACTGATGATGTCATACTGCTGATCAGCGCTCTGCAAATATCCACGACCGTCGGCAAAGACGAGCCGCAAGCGGGCCTGCTCGTCAATCTGGTCATCGCTGAGCCGCTTGTCTGCTGGTAGTTCCGCGTTGGCTTCGAGCAGGTGCGCTCGCGTTTTTTCCAGGGGGCGATGATTGATGTGCGAGAAGTACTTGGCGGCCCCAATGACCGCCGGCTCGATTTCGCAACACGTCACTTGGCCTGTGGGAAACAAAAGCGACGTGCCCAAAGTGGTCCCACTGCCAAAGCCGATGACCAGCGTGTCTTTTGCCTCGGGCCGGAACAAGCGGGGAATATACGCCAGGCCGAGCTGCGTCGTCATGTCGACATTGTCCCCCGCGTCGACCTTGCCATTGACGCGCAGACTGGCGACAGTGCCATAGGCCACGACCGATACGTTGCTCGAAGCCCCTTCGACAAAGTAGGGACAGGTGACCTTTGATTGCAGGCCCTCCTGGGTGCCGTACATATACATGCCGAGATTGGTGAGTAGCGGGCTTTGCGGCAACGAAATTCCCGCCACAAGTACCCCCCCCACGAGCAAGCTGACAATTCCACGTACCAGGTCACGACGGGTCTTCCACGGCAGTATCAGCAACAGCGCCAGTAGGTAACAGCCCGAGGCCAGGCCCATCGCGCCGGCCGTGCCGATCCGTGGAAATAAGAGCACGGACGTCAGCGAAGCGCCGATGATCGAGCCGAAGGTGTTCCAGGCGTACACATCTCCGACCGTGCGTCCCACGCGCGAGGCGTGCTGCCGTGTCAGGTCGACGAACAGCGGGAACAAAATGCCCATGCCCAGCGCGGGCAGGAACTCAAGCGCCAAGCTCGCCATAACGCAGACATACGCGTTGCCGATCAGCGAATCGCGCAGCGCTATCGAGTTTCCGACCCGCAGCGACAGCCACGGCAAGAAGAGCTTGCCCATGAAACTCGTGACAATCAGTCCCCCTACCACGCTGATGGTCATGCGGGGATCAAGTGCCTGTTGCCGCAGGGCGAGATGAAATAGCAGGCTGCCCGCCCCTATCCCGAGTAGCACGACGAATAGCGTAGCGCTATAGGCGTACGTCGAACCGCCCAGCACCAACGCCAATTGCCGGCTCCAGGTCATCTCCAGGACCAGTGCCGCCAGTCCCGATAATGCGACAGCCAGATACAGGCCGAACATCCCCAGGGCGCCTGCGCCACCCACTACCGACGACTGTTCGGCCGATCCCAGTGCCGTGGCCGGTGCCGCGCCCTTGCGCTGCGGTGCCTGGCGGCTGACCCACAAGGCGGCCACGCCGATGGCAATATTCAATCCGGCGGCCATGTTGTTCGTTGCCAATAATCCGGCCGAGGGCAGCAGTTGGAATCCGGCTAGGTAGCAGCCCGCCGCGGCGCCGAAGGTATTGATGGCGTACAACCAGCCAGTCGCCTGATCGATCGCGCCGTCTCGCGCCGTCAACTCGCGAATCAAAAGCGGTAGCGTCCCACCCATCAAAACGCAGGGCGGGCCCACGACCAGCAACGTGATGCAAAACTGCATCAGGTACCTGGCCAGAGGATCGTCGGGTAAGTAAGCAAAGAGTCCCGACATGGCCGAAATCAGCCATTGAATGGCATACGGAACCGCCAGCGCCGCGCAGCCGATCGCCACTTCACACAGGCCATACCAGCGCAGGGGGCGATCGATCCGATCCGCCTGGCGGCCAATCAGCCAGGCCCCCAAACCGAGTCCGAATAAGAACGAACCTCCGACGGAAGCGAATGCGAGGCTCGAGCTGCCCCACACATGAGCAAAGCGCTTGAACCAGATCACTTGATACGCCGGGCCGGTCCCGCCTGACAAAAAAAACATCACCGAGGCCAACCAGAACAGGCGGGGGGCAACGGTGCTCGGCGCAGTCGCTTTTTTCATCAGGGATCGAAGCCCACGGCACGGCTGATAACAGCCGCCCAGCAAAGAGGTGACAGGAACCAAGAGGCGCGCCGTCGGCTTCCGGGTACAAGCCGGCACGCCGACCACCGACAGCGGCAGATCAGTTTATGATATTCCGCCTGCCGGACCGTGTCGACCAGCGGTGTCGCCGTCCTTAATGCGAGTTCAGCAGCGTTTCGATATCCGCAGACTGCTTGATCTGCCAGAGTCGGCTTTCGAGGTCGTCAATCCATTGAATCAAGCGATCAACTGCGACTTCCTTGACCTCGTCTAGATGTGCCGCGGAGTCGACGCGTGCCGCGGCCTTGGGACGCGACTTCGAAATCTGCAGGTTCTCCCCTTCGACAAAGATGTAAAAGACCTCGGCGGCCGTGGGTTCCGCCGCGCGTGACTCTTTCGATCGCAGGGCAATAGGGCCCTTGGGCTTTTTCTTTGCGGGCGCACTGGCCTTGGCTTTTTTGTTCGCCGCAGGCTTGACCGCTTTGTTCGTCAGCGGAGGTTTGCCGGCCGGCTTTTTGCCGTTGGGCGTACCGCGTTTTGGGCTCGGCGATTTTGCAGCCATCGGTCAGGTCCTTTCTCAGCGAGCATCTGCGAAGATGGGTGCGCCCGGAAACGGCTCTCTGCCGTACCCGGCGGCGCCAAGATTTCAAAGTAGTTTCCGCCGCCCGCCTCACAGCGAGTTTAGCTTACTGGCGCTTACGAGGGAGTCTACCCCCGAATTGATCGCAATAGCCCCGGCCCCATGGACCTTTTTGCCCCCGGGGTCTCTCCTTCCCCAAAACGGAGTCTCGTCCGCCCCAGAGTCGCCAGGGGCTGTCGGCGCCGCAGAACTGTGGGGCGCGCGAGTTTTCTGCTGCACGGAACTGCGATAGAAAAGGGATGCGGAATGTCGCACGCAATCCCCGCTTATTTCGGTGCTCGAAGGTGAAAACATGGATCACTCCCGCAAGCAGGAAAGCCCGGCCAGCCACCCCAAGCGGCCTGAGGCGCCACTGCCGATCCTCGAAGAACCGATTGACTTGACCGCGCGCCTGGCTTTTCTCAGCTTGGGCGACCAGGACCGTGTACACCTGGCGGCGATCTCGCGCCGCATGAGCCGTGACTCGGACGCGTTTGTAGAACAGTTTTACGCCCATCTGTTCCGCTTCGAAGAGACCGCGCAATTCCTACGAGACCCGCAGCTCGTGGCCAGTTTGAAGCAGCGGCAAAAGGCCCATCTGGAATCCATGTTGGCGGCTCACTGGGACGAGGCCTACTTGGCCCGGCATCTGCGCGTCGGCGATGCGCATGCGCAGGTAGGTATCAATCCGCACATGTTCTTGGGCGCCTACAATCAATACCTGCAGTTTTGCTTTCGCCGTCTAGCCGCTCCTAACGCCGAAATGCAAGCATTTGCGGAGCAAATGTTGTCGCTGCTGAAAGTCGTCCTGCTGGATATCGGCCTCTCCCTCGACGCGTATTTCCAGCAAGCCACGCAAAATCTGCGCGAGGCCTTGAACCTGGTGTTCCAGGCGAATACCGAGCTGCGGCAATTTGCGCAATTCACTTCGCACGATTTGAAAACGCCGCTGGCGACCGTGGCCAACCTGTGCGACGAAGTTCTCGATGAATTTGCCGAGGAGTTGCCGTCGGAAGCACAAAAGCTCATCGACCAGGCTCGCCAGCGCGCCTTCTCGATGAGCCGGACGATCGACGAGCTGTTGAAATCGACGATTTCACTTTCGACCAAAGTGGAACTTGATGAAGTGCCCTCCGGTGAAGTGATCCACGAAGCGGTGGACCAGGTGCGCCCCCAACTCGAAGAGAAGCAGATCGAGCTGACGAGTGCCTCCCAGCTCCCCTGGGTCATGGGAGACCGGGTGCGCATCCGTGAGGCGTTTTACAACCTCTTGTCGAATGCCGCCAAATTCATCGATAAGACGCCCGGTCGTATTACGATCGATGTCGACTTGCGCGGGCAGGATTGCATTTTCGCGGTGCGTGACAATGGCCCCGGAATTCCTCGTGAAGAGTGGGAACGCGTGTTCGTTCCTTTTCGACGCCTGCCCACGCATCGCGAACAGCCTGGCTCGGGACTGGGCCTGTACTTCGCCAAGAGCGTCATCGAGGCGCAGGGAGGGCGATTATGGGTGGAGTCAGAATTGGGCGAGGGGAGTTGCTTCTACGTGCTGTTGAAGCGGCCCCCCGGCGCCGCGGCGCGTGATTAGCGCGGCTGGCAGTCGTGATCATCTCTGCGCACACGCAGACGCGGTCAGCGGATATCGTACTTGTCGAGCAGGCGGTACAAGCTGCGGCGATTGACCCCGAGGACCCGCGCCGCCCGAGCCTTATTGCCCCGTTCTCGCTCCAGGATCTCGACGATGTGCGAACGCTGGATCGAGGCCAAGTTGTCATCCAGGGGACTTGGCGGAACTCGTTCCATGCTGGCAGCCGAGGGGTGCGTTCCCCGGCTGATGTCGGGAGGCAAATCAACCAAGCGGATTCTGGTCCCTTCGGCCATGATCTTGGCACGGTCGATGGCATTGATTAATTGCCGCACGTTGCCCGGCCAGTGGTAGGCGGTCAGGGCCGCCAGCGCGTCGTCGTCGATGCTCCACTCCAGGCCGAGGAAGTTCTTTACGAGCAGGGGGATATCGCCCTGTCGCTCGCGCAGAGGGGGAAGCAACAGAGACATGACATTGATGCGGTAGTAAAGGTCCTCGCGGAATCGCCCCTCGGCTACTTCTTTGGCCATGTCGCGATTCGTGGCTGCGAGCAATCGCACGCTCACGCGCCGTTCCTTGACCGAGCCGACGCGCCGCATCGAGCCGTCTTCCAGGACACGCAGCAACTTAGCTTGCAACGCGCCGGCTAATTCACCGATCTCGTCAATAAACAGCGTGCCGCCGTCGGCCATCTCGAAGAGGCCTTCTTTGGCCGCTACCGCGCCGGTAAAGGAACCCTTTTCATGTCCGAACAGCTCGCTTTCCAACAGGGGCTCAGGCAAAGCGGCACAATTGATGACAACCAGCGGCTTCGCGGCGCGCGAACTGTGCGCATGCAGTGCCTTGGCAACCAGCTCCTTGCCGGTACCGCTTTCACCTTGAATGAGAATCGCTTTGTCCGTCGGGCCGGCCCGCTCGATCAGGCGGAACAGCTCCTGCATCGGCGGCGACTTGCCAATGATCTCGGGCGCTGATTGCGTGCGGCTGACAACCGCCTTGAGCTGTTGATTTTCCTTGCGCAGAACGCGGCGTTCGTAGGCCTTTTCGATGAGTAATTCAAGCTCGGCCAACGGGAACGGTTTCGTCAGGTAATCGTAAGCGCCAAGCTTCATCGCCTGTACGGCGGATTCGATCGTGCCTTGTCCCGTGAGTAGAATCACCTCGATTTCAGGGTGACTGGCTTTGAGCCGCTCAAGCAACTCCAGCCCCGAGATGCCGGGCATCATCATATCGACGACCGCCACGTCGAATTGCCGACGTTCGGCTAATGCCAGTGCCTCGTCGCCGTTGGCGGCTTCCTTGACCTGGTAGCCCCGGCGCAGGAAGCGACGCGCCACCGAGCCGCGAAACTCCGGATCATCATCGACCAGCAACAAATCGATACGCTGCGGATCATAAATGGCGTCAGTCATAGGCGGAGTTTTACAGCGGCGTACGCGGTTTTAGACAGTTCGAGTTCGTCCACGTTTATGCAATACTTATGCCGCCCTACCTTCCCTCAGATCCATACGAAAATAGCCCGAATTTCCCAGCGGCGAACGCCAGATTGGGGTTACGCCCTCGACAATTATGGGCGTTTACGCTCGGATATATTGTGCGATCTCGCACACCGGGAGTCCAATTGGTTCCCTGGGCCTCGCACGTATTTTGCCGGCTTTTGCGTGGTCCCGGCGCGCCGACTTGCCGTACAGCAGTCTCCTGCCGATAACTGCAAGTCAGCCTGGCTAACGCCAGGTTCATTGTCGAGCGATGCTGCCACTCGAGCTAAGAAAAGGGAAAATGATGAGTGATTGGTTGGAAGAAGGAACGGCCGCGCCGGATTTCAATTTGGCGGCAGACAATGGCCAAAAGGTCCGCCTCAAAGATCTGCGTGGAAAACCGGTCGTCCTGTACTTCTATCCGCGCGACGACACTCCGGGCTGCACCAAAGAAGCGTGTGCCTTTCGCGACCTGAAAAAGGACCTCGCCAAACTCGGCGCGCAGGTGCTGGGGGTCAGCACGGACGACGTCGCCAGCCATGGCAAGTTTCGAGACAAGTACCAACTCAACTTTCCGCTACTGGCCGATGTCGACCACAAAGTCGCCGACAAATACGGCGCTTGGCGCGAAAAAAACATGTACGGCAAAAAGTCGATGGGCATCCAGCGCTCGACCTACTTGATCGACGCGGAAGGAAAGATTCGCAAGATCTGGAAGAAAGTGTCCGTCGACGGTCATGACGATGCCGTGCTGGCGGAATTGAAAAAACTATGAACGGACAATCGTCGGCCCGTCGCGACTGTCACAGCACCCGGCAAATGAAACATTTCAGGTATTCTGTCTCCAAGCACGTGGCGCTCGTCGGATGATCGGGAGCGGCGCCTCGCTGTTCCAGGATTTGAATTTCGCGCCCTAATTGCTGCGCGACCCCCGCGAGCATGTGCAGAAAGTCTTCGCGCGAGACATTGCCTGAGCAGCTACACGTCACGAGGATTCCACCGGGGGGCAACAACGATGCTCCCAAGCGGTTGATGCGGTGGTAAGCACGCAGCGCGTCCTCGAGAGAACGTCGTGTGCGGGTAAATTTCGGCGGGTCGAGAATGACCATGTCAAACCGCTCGCGGCGGCGGACCAGTTCATCGAGCGCATCAAACCCGTCGGCCGCTTCGAAGCGCACATTGTTGATCGAGTTGAGCTCGGCGCCGGCACGCGCCGTGGCCACGGCCTTTTCACTGGCATCAATGCCCAGCACCTCGCTCGCGCCCCCCAGCTTGGCCGCCGCCAGGCTGAATCCGCCCGTATAGCAGAAAACATCGAGCACGCGCGCGCCGCGGGCATAGCGGGCGGCCGCGAGTCGATTTTCCCGCTGATCGAGGTAGAAGCCAGTCTTTTGGCCCAGGCCCAACTCCACGCCGTAGCGAAGGCCATGTTCCTGGATGAACGCAGGGCCATCAGGCAGTTCGCCCCAGGTCCGTTCTTCCTCCACCGATAACCCTTCGAGCTTCGCCAGAGCGCGATCGGCACGCACGACAATGCCGCGCGCGCCCGACGCCTCGGCCAACAGCGGCAACATTTCATCCACGCGCAATTGCATCGCGAGTGCCGTCGCCTGGACGACCAGGTACGGGCCGTAGCGATCCACGATCAGTCCGCTCAAGCCGTCCGCTTCGCTGTAGACCAATCGCGCGGCGCCGTCGGCCGCGTCGTACCCCAGGCGGCGACGGTGCTCAACCGCGCGTTCAATCCGCGCACGCCAGAATTCTTGATCAAGCCGATCGCTGGCCGACCAGGAGTACAAGCGGACGCGAATACGGCTGTGCGCGTTGTAAAGCCCCCGGGCGACAAACTTGCCGTTGTCGGTCAGCAGGTCGACCACGGCGCCGTTGCCAGGTTGACCCGCGACATGATCGATGGCCGAGTCGAGGACCCAGGGGTGCCGACCGAAAAAGGGGCGCGCCTTGCGCGGTTTCAGCACGACCTGACTCTCGGCCAGTGTCGAAGGCAACTCAACGGACGAAGACTCGCTATCCATGACTATTGCTGTGCGCCTTTCAAATTTGCGTCGTACCAGGCGATCGCTTCTTGCTGCGCCTGTTTTTTGGCCTGCAGGTAGACGCCGTAGTGCGTGATGTCTGGGATCGTGACCAGTTTTTTTGGACCGGTCGCCCGCTCGAACGCCTTCAGGCCGTGATCTTTGTTATCGAACAGTTCTTCTTTTTCAGCGAGGATGAACAGCATGGCGCACTGTGACGCCCGCGCGGCGTCTTCGACTGGCGCGTATTGCATCAATTTCTCGCGGACTGGAGCGCCGCGCAGATTGCCGATCACCTTCAGGCCCGGGGCCGGATAGCCGAGCTTGCCATGGGCCCGATCCGTGGCTTCCTGATATGTCTTGAGGGCCTCGTCCCCCAATAGCACCCAGCGGGAATCGAAGGCTGGCACCTGGCTGACCGTGGCTTTGACGCGCGGATCGCGCGCCGCGACGTACACGACGTGTCCGCCCGAATAACTGCTTCCCCACAGCCCGATCTTCTCTCGATCGCACTGCGGCTCGCCCCAGACCCAATTGACGGCATTAGCCAGGTCGGTCGTCATGTCGAGGGGATCGACGACTTCGCGCACTTCCTGCACCTCGGCCGTGAAGCGCAGATCCTTACTTCTTTCCGCCGGTTGTGGCCCGGTGAGAAAAACTCGCGAATCACTCGCCCCCCAGCCACGATAGTCGAAAATCACGACCAGGTATCCCGCGCGGGCAAAGGTCATGGCGTCACCCCGCAGCTGTGCGGCGACCCCGCCCCAGCCATGCGACATGACAATCGTGGGCAGCTTTTCAGTCGCGGGCTGCTTGGGCGCGTACACCTCGGCAGCCATCCGCGTTCCTTCGCTGATGATCGTCGCCTGCCGAAACGCAATGTCGGCCGGCATCATCGTCCAGTCTTTATTTTGAGCAGAGGCGGTGAGCGCGGTCGCCGCCACGATCAAAAGTGCAGCGTAGCTACGGCCGTAGAGAAGTTGATTCATGGACGCACCTCGCCCCAGGGCGAACCAGCGAAACGGAGGAAAGCCCCCATTGTAGCTTGTCCTGGTGCGTTGTGGGGGACGAAGCAGGGCCCCCCTCCGGCGACCGCGTGCTTGAGATGCACTTGCTCATCGGACCGCCTGAACCAACCGGGCGTTAGCGACGGCGCTTGATCCAGCACACGCCGGCGGCCGCCATCAGGCACAGCACCATGGTGCCAGGCTCCGGCACTACCGACAGCTCGATCCGGTGATTCGCGGTATCGTTGATCAATTCGTACGTCTTGCCACTGGGGAGCGAACCCAGGGTCAGGCCGTGGTCGGTCAGTGTTCCGGCGTATTGGAACAAGGTGTACAACCCCGCGCCGAACCCGCTGACCGCGGTGACATTGAGCACGCCGTCGAGCGTGAAGTTGCCGCCGATCGTGATGAGATCGGAAACTGCTCCCAATTCGAAGTTGAGCGTCGTCGTGGCGCTTAGGTTGAGATTACCGGTAAACGCCAGGGTTCCGGGCGAAAGCCCAGGCGAGATAGCACCGTTTTGATGGGTCAAGGTGGTTGCCTGGATTGTGCCAGCCCCTAGCAGATCCCCTTGCAAGCTGGGCGTCCCGGGTAGTGCGATGGTTGCGCCGTTGACCTTGAGAGCCCCCGTGGCGGACTGACTGAAGGCGCCAGTGAAGTTCAGCACACCGCTTGTTGCCTGGACAAGCCCGTTGTTGGCGAAATCCCAAGCGACGCTGGAGGTCCCTACGCCGGCGGTCTTTTCAAAGGTGGCGCCCGCGTTGTTGTTAAAGGTGCCGATATTGAAATTGACCAGCGCGGCGCCGTCGCTGGTGATGTTGAACACGCCTCCCGAGGCATTGGTCAGACCGCTGCCGATGGCCAGGCTGCGCAGCGAGGTGCCCGAAAGATTGATCGTGCCTGCGTTGGTAATGCTGGTGGCCTGTACATTAAGGTCCTTGGTGCCACTGCCGCTCCAAACATTGTTGGCGCCGTTGATGTTGATCAGGCCGTTACCCCCCAGCGTGCCAGCGGACCAGTCATAGTTCCCATTGAGGATCAGCTTGCTGGTTGCATTGCCCGAACCGGCGAGATTGCCGCCAGTTTGCGTGAGGTAGGCGCCGCTGGTGTAGGTGGCTCCGTTGGCCATGTTCACTGTCGAGTTGCTGACCTTCACGGTCCCCAGACCGCTCGTGCTGCCTGTGTCTTGCAGCGTGAAAGACCCGCCATTGAAGTCGGTCGTCGCGCCGGCGCTGACGGTGGTGGTGCCGCCGTAGTTGCCCCCCCCGGTAAACGAGACGATGCCAGACTGAACCGACACCGCGCCGTTATTGTTGAACGTCCAAGCGACGCTGGAGGTCCCTACGCCGGCGGTCTTTTCAAAGGTGGCGCCCGCG
>CAMFLN010000039.1 GCA_945957305.1 uncultured Planctomycetaceae bacterium
AGGGAGAATCGATCGTGCTCGATATGTTGGTGGTCGCTCCGCATCCGGATGATGCCGAACTGGGGATGGGCGGGGCGATTCTGCGCGCCAAGGCCGAAGGTTTGCGAGTCGGTATTCTCGATCTCACGAGCGGCGAGCCGACGCCGCACGGCACTCTCGAGATCCGCGCCCGCGAAACGGCGGCCGCGACCGAGATTCTCGGAGTCGACTGGCGCGAAAATCTGGGCCTGGTGAATCGCAAGATCGAGCATACGCTCGAAGCACGCGGGCAGTTGGCCGGTGTTTTTCGCCGTGTGCGGCCGCGTTTGATTTTCGCCCCCTATTGGGTCGATTCTCATCCCGACCACGTCGCGGCCACCGAACTGATCGAAGCGGCGCGGTTCTGGTCGAAGCTTACCAAGAGCGACTTGCCCGGCGAGCCCTTCTTCCCCTCGCGCATTCTTTATTACTCGTGCGTGCATCTGCGGCTGGTCACGCCGCCGGCTTTTGTGCTCGATGTCAGTGCCTATTGGCAGCGCAAGCGGGCGTCGATCGAATGCTACCACAGCCAGTTCATCGCCGGACGCGAAGGGCAAACGCCGTCGTTCGTCGATCGGCTGCGCGACCAGGCGGCGTTCTGGGGCTGGTCGATCGGCGTCGAGTACGGTGAACCGTATTTCAGCCGCGAGCCGATCGGCGTGGCGAGCATGCGCGATCTGCTGTGAGCCGGGTATCAACTCTGTTCGCCAAACTAGTTTGGCATTCTAGCGCTCTGGTGCCACTGCTAGCTCGACTAGCAGTGTCTTCATATCGCGCACGCCAAACAGCTCGTACCGGATGAGCGGACGACTCGTTGAGGCTGCCCCGAATTTCAGCGCTTAGGCGGTAGGCTTGCAGCGTGATAACTCGCCAATTTCGCGGGGGGTGGCACGGACAACTCGTTGTCCGTGTGCCGCAGGCGCTTGCCGCTTTCGTCAGGCAAGGCCTCTGAGCGCAGGGCGCGCCGCAAACTCCGCCCCGGCCGAAATTAGCCGGTTCAAAGCTGGAGAAAGGGTAACGATTGTGCCGATACCGTGACTCGTGCCAGCCCAACCAGCGGCGCGTCGGCGCAAAGCGTTCAGCGGCCGATATTACACCAAGGACAGTTTCGTGCGTCTGCGCGGCCGCCTGACGGATTCCAGGACGGCCTGTTCCGGTTCATAGGAGGAGGTTCGTCGTGGCTCAGGACATCAACGTTCTCGCTCTCGTCAAGGGTGCTGAGCGATACGTCTTCTTGTACAACGATGCCAGCCGGGCCGCGACACTGCGGGTTTTGGGCCGCTATGCGTCCAATCCGGACCTGAGCTTTTCCTGGTATGACGCCGCAGTACTGAGTCAAAAGATTCGGCAAGAAAGCCAGCAGGCGCCAGCGACGCGTCCGCGCTTCAGCCTGCCACTGCCGACGGATGGGGAAGAGACGTCCTAGCGTCTCGCCCCCAGGGTCCCTACAGTGCCAGCAGAGGCTCACGTGGCTACCGTCTCGGAAAATTCGCTGGCCGCGGCCGTTGATCGCTTTTTGCAATATTTGCGCGTCGAGCGCAATGCATCGCCGCTGACGATCAAGAGCTATCGCGAAGATCTCGAAGCCCTGGCCGAGTTCCTCGCTGAACGCCATCGTGGACAGTGCCCGGAACCGGGCGAGTTGACCACGCTCGATCTGCGTGGTTACGCGTCGGCGATGCATTCGGCCAGCTACGCCAAGACGACGATCGCTCGGCGGCTGGCGTCGTTGCGCAGCTTCTTCCGCTTCGGCCAGCGCGAAGGTTGGACCAAGACGAACCCGGCCAAGCCGCTGCGCAATCCGCGCCGTGGCCGATCGCTGCCGCACTTTCTCTCGACCGGCGAGTTGGACCGGTTGCTCTCCGCGCCGCCGACGGGCGATCCGTTGGGTCTGCGTGATCGGGCGATCCTCGAGACGTTGTATTCGGCCGGCTTGCGCGTCAGCGAACTGGTCGGCTTGAACGACGCCGACGTTGACCTCGAAGGAGGCGTGTTGCGCGTCCGCGGCAAAGGACGCAAGGAACGGCTCGCCCCACTGGGCTCGTTCGCCCAAACCGCGGTGCGCAAATGGTTGAAGGTCCGCCGCGTCGCCGGACGCGTGGCCGAGACCAACCTCGCGCCGATCTTTGTCAATAAATTCGGCAAGCGACTGACGACACGCAGCGTAGGGCGGCTGCTGGAAAAGTACTTGAAAGTCACTGGTCTCGACGGCCGCACCACACCGCACACGCTACGGCACAGCTTTGCCACGCACCTGGTCGACGCCGGCGCCGACATCCGCAGCGTGCAGGAACTGCTCGGCCACAAAAGCCTGGTGACCACGCAAATCTACACGCACGTTAGCACCGCCGCCCTGCGCGCCGCCTATGAAAAGGCACACCCGCGGGCCAAGTAAAGCTCGTGATTCGCGAGAGCGTGATTCGCAGCTTATGCTAGAACGAGGCGGTACCTAAGCTCAGGCTGCGGTGAATTCCGGCAGCGCGCCTGCCGGGTGGCACGGACAACTTGTTGTCCGTGCTGCGTAGCAGCCGCGTGGGCCATCTTATGCGGTAGCCGCGTAGGGCGGGTGCCAGGCCCACGCTCGCGTGGCCCCGCGAAACTGTGGCAGCCACTTATTGCGATTTTGGCGAGAAATGAGATTCGCGCCTGCGGCGCACGGACAACGAGTTGTCCGTGCCACCCCGAAGGCCGCGCTGCTGTTGTCCGTGCCCCCCGCGGGAAATTATTCCGCGGCGACCGGCGCCGGTGAGTCGAGGTTTCTGATGCGTGTGTGGATCATCGACGATCAGGAATACATGCGGATGCGCGTGATTCCCAAGCTCGTGCGCGATCGCTGGCCCGAGTCGGACCTGACGGCGTTCGACAGCCTGGCCGCGGCGCTCTACCACACCGCTGCGGTCGACCTGATCGTGATCGATATCACGGCCGTCTGCCCGATCGAGCGGGCGCAACTCGCCTACGGGCCGATCTGCCAATTGATCGACAAGCACCCCGGCGCAACGCTGATCATCAACTCGGCGTTGCCGCGCTATGTGACCGACGTGGTCCGCGACGAGATCAAGCAGTTCGCGCCCGAGGCGCAGGTCCTGCTGTGCGGCTTCCCCTTCGACCAAAACCTACCCAAGGTCTTAGCCGAAGTGCAGTGAAACGCGGCGGGGCGGCGAATTCATTTCTTACTGCCCTCTGCCCTCCGCCGACTGCCAACTATTTCAGACGATCCCCTTGCGCACGGCCCACACGGCCGCCTGGGTGCGATCGTTGACGCCGATCTTGCGCAGCACGTGTTGCACGTGTTCCTTGACGGTTTCCACGCTGATCGTCAGGCTTTTGGCAATTTCCTTGTTCGACAAGCCCAGGGCCAGGTGACGCAACACCTGGGTTTCGCGCTGGGTGAGCGAGGCTTCGTCGTCCTCGGTCTTTTTGCGCGTCGCCATGGTGCCGGCAACCTTGCTCAATTCCCCATGCTCCGAAGAGCCTTCTTGCGTGGCGACGGAGTGAATTGTGTCGAGCAACTGCTCGCGCGTGCAGCCCTTCAACAGGTAGTCGCTCGCCCCCAGCGCATTGGCCCGCGCGATGTAGGTCGGATTATCAAACGCCGAGAGCATGACCACGCGTGTCTCGGGCAGATCCTTGTGGATTTTTTCCAGCGCCGTCAGGCCGTCGTCGCCGCCGTCCATCATGCGGATATCCAGCAGTGCGACATCAGGTTTGTAGCGATGGGCCATTTCCACGGCCTCGCTGGGATGACTCGCTTCGCCCACGATCTCCACGTCGGTCCCAGCCAGCAGACTGGCCAGGCCTTGCCGAACGACTTCGTGGTCATCAGCTATCAAGAGTCGCACCGCCATCAGAACCCTCCTCTTGCGCGTCGCGTACAGAGCACATGGGCCGCAACGACGGCCCGGTCGCAAAATTCACACTTCACTAGTATTAGCCTAGTCCGCCGTGGCAAACCGAACAACCGTCACTGCTGTACGTGGCCGGCAAGTTCGCTTCATCTCCCGCCACAGAAACAGTTTGCCGCGTTGACCGGACACATCGCGTGACGTAGATAATTGACGACAGTCGCGGCCTTTTCTCGACGCGAACACTTGTACGGGCCGTGATTGTCTCCGCGGTGGCCCTGCCGCCCGGGACATGGCATGAGGTTGAGAACGAACGTGTGGCAGCGTCAGCCGGTGGGGCTTATTCCCGCGCGGCCAGACGTGTGCCGCCATCTGGCTGGCGACCGGAACGCAGCCATCCACGAACACAGGCGCGATTGACCGCGACCGCCGCGAGGGACTTCGCGATTGGTTGCCGGCCCGCGGTCCGCGCCAGGGCGAGGCATCCCGATGAAGCGAGGGACTCTGTTACTGGTGGACGACGATCGTCCCCTGTTGCAATCCATGGCCGCGTGGTTGCGCGAGCTGGGGTTTGCCGTCGACGCGGTGACCGGCGTCGCCGATGCCATCGCGGCGCTCGGCAAGAAGAATTACGACTTGGCCCTGGTCGACT
The DNA here is from genome assembly GCA_945957305.1 of uncultured Planctomycetaceae bacterium. GTDB lineage: Bacteria > Planctomycetota > Planctomycetia > Pirellulales > JACPPG01 > JACPPG01. Next base: position 4,516 of record CAMFLN010000039.1, read on the forward strand.
TGCGCTTAGGGGACGGCGACGGCTTCGACGTGCTGGCCCATTGCCGCGAGCATCGGCCGCAGACCGCGGTGATTCTGACGACCGGCTACGGCACGGTCGAAACCGCGATCGAAGCCATCCGCGCCGGCGCGGCCGACATGGTCACCAAACCCATTGTCGACGACGAGCTGGAAATGGCCATCGATCGCGCCATCAGCCATCGTCGCGTTGTCGAGGAGAATAAAAACCTCAAAACGCAGCTCGACATGCGTTTCAGTATCGAGAGCATCGTCGGCCAAGACTGTCGCATGCGGCGCATCTACGAAATGATCAACAGCATCGCCGACACCAAGGCGAGCGTGTTGATCACTGGCGAAAGCGGCACCGGAAAGTCGATGATCGCCCGCGCGATTCATCGCCGCAGCCGCCGCCGCGACAATCCCTTCGTCGAAGTGGCCTGCGGCGCGCTGCCTGAGACCTTGCTGGAAAGCGAACTGTTCGGTCACACTGCAGGATCGTTCACCGGAGCAATCGGCGACAAGATCGGCAAGTTCAAGCTGGCCGACGGTGGTACCATCTTTCTCGACGAAATCGCCACTGCCAGCCCGGCCATGCAGGTCAAGCTGCTGCGCGTGCTGCAGGATTTCGAATTCGAGCAGGTGGGCGGAACCAAGACTTTCAAGGTCGATTCGCGGGTCATCCTGGCCACGAACGAGAATCTCGAAGAACTCGTCCGCAACGGGCGTTTCCGCCAGGACTTGTTCTACCGCATCAACGTCATCAACATCGAGCTGCCGCCGCTGCGCGACCGCGTGTCGGACATCCCGCTGCTGGCAACACATTTTCTCAAAGACGTGTGCGAGGAGTCGGGACGGCAAGTGCCTGGGATCACGGACGAGTGCATGTCAGCCTTGGAGCGTTATCGCTGGCCGGGCAACGTCCGCGAGTTAGCCAACGTTATCGAGCGCGCGGTGCTGTTGGGCAAAGGAGGCGCCATCAGCGTCGAGGATCTGCCGGCCACGATGATGGTCACGGGCAGCCGCACCCTGGAGCCGGTCGCAGGTCGCACGTTGAAGCAAGCGCTCGAAGAGCCGGAACGCCGGATCATTCTCGAAGTGCTGGAAAGCAACCAGTGGAATCGCCATGCCACGGCCGACTCGCTGGGCATCAACCGCACGACGCTCTACAAGAAAATGAAGCGGCTGGGGCTCGAGGATCGGCCGTTCGTGCCGCTCTAATGCGACGCTAGTGCAGCAGGACATTCCTTCTTTCCGCTCTCAGAGTCGTCGCTGCGCCGCGACCCTTTTGTCGCTTGCAGCGCGCTCGCTTCACTTGAGCGGGGTTTCCGCGGCATTCCTGCCCATCCAGCGGTTGGCGCTCCATAGCACGGCCAGCAGCACGGCCCATTGCACAAGCAACGTGCCCACATTGTCAATGCGGTCCGGGCGCAGCCATTCGATCAATCTCGCTTGCAGCGTGAGGCTTTGCCCCGCCTGGCTTACCGCGGCCGGGACGTTTTGCCAGAAGAACCATGCCAGTAGCACCACGCCCTGCACGGGCACCAGCACGCGCATGACGAAGTTCCACCAGGGCCCGATCGCCATTTGATTGCAGGCCAGGTTGACGTACCGCTGGCGAAACTGGTCGAGGCCATAGCGCAACACGACGTAAGCGAACATCAAGCCGCTGGGAATCAGGGCCGTGGACCAGACCCAGTCCTGATTCGCGAGAAAATCGAGGCTCAAAGCACTGGGCACGCCGCCGAGAATTCCCAGCGCTCCGGCAATGACTAGCGCCCGATTGCGAGTCATGCCCAAGTCTTGCAAGCCGCGCACCGCCAATTCGACCATCGAAATCAGCGACATAAACGCCGCCATGAACAGCGCGGCGAAGAAAAAGACCATGAACAGACTGCCGGCCGGCATGCGGGCGAACAACTGCGGAAACCAGACGAACGTCAGGCCATAGTTGCCAGCCCCCACGATTTGTTTCTCGGCATCGGGCATGATGGCAAAGATCGTGCAGATCACGGCCACGCCCGACAGCAACGATGCCACGTTGTTGCCGATCCCCAGCAGGAAGCAATTCACGCTGCTGTCATCTTTTTGGCGAACGTAGATCGCGTAGACCGTGATCAACCCCCAGCCCGAGCCAGTGTCCCAGGCGTTTTGCGTGAGCGCTTCGAGCCAGATGCGATAGTCGCCGATTTGCGACCAGTTGACGTGAAACATGAAGTTCAAGCCGCGATCGGCCCCGGGCAGCAGCACGGCGCGCACGGCCAGTATCACGACCAGAAAAAACAAACTGGGCAAAAGCAAGGTTGTCACACGTTCGATCGCCCCCACGCCGCGCCAAATCACCAACAGCGCGAGCGCCATGCAGATCACGTGCAGCACGACGGGCCAGGGACCGGTGACGAACTGATTGTAGAACTCTTCCGGATCGGCCTGGGCCAACTGGCCAGTGAGCGAGACAACGAGATATTCCAACACCCAGCCGGTGATAACCGAGTAATAGAACATGATGGCTACGGCCGCCAGCGTGATCCACGCCCCCATCCAGGCGAACTTGGCGCCGACCAGCCGCACAATCGACCCCAACGGCCCGGCGCGCATGCCCCGCCCCAAGGCAAACTCGAGGATGATCAGCGGGATGGACCAGGCAAAGAGCGAGATCACCCACGGTACCAGAAAAGTGCCCCCGCCGTTGCTGGCCAGGATGCGCGGAAACCGCCAGATGCTACCGGTGCCGACCGCCATGCTGAGCATGGCGAACAACAAAGCCCAGCGCGAAGAAAAGGATTTCTCTTGTTCCATGCCGTCTTTCAAACGTGAGCACCGTTTCAAAAGGGCGCACTGGCATAGCCAGTGCGATGCAGAACTGGCTTAGCAGAATCCTCCAGTCGCCGATGTTTCCACTAGTGTACACGCTCAATTCTGGTTCCGTTCACCAAGATCACGCCAATGTCCAGGTAGTGATGCATCCTCAACGTGCTCAGAGTCGGTACAAGCGCGCGGTGTGCTGGATTGTCGAGTGCTACGAACAACTTTATTTCCTGCGGTAGGAGCGATTCGCCTCCGTAAAGAACCTTCCATGCACGATCAGGCGGGGACAATCCATCAGTCAAACGCTTCGGAGAAACGGTCGATCGGCTCTGGGCTCGAACGGGATCCTTCGCCGCGAACTCCCGCATCCGCCGCAATCCTTCGCTGCCAAGTAAAAGCGCGCCTGAGTAATACATCAGCAACTGACCAATGACCTTTGATGCGGCATCGCCGGCTGTCGAAATCTTCGCCTCGATTAAAGCGAGCTTAATTGGACCTCCGGCAGGCAACAAAGCGACGTCGACACGCCCGGCATGTAGCGCGAGACGGCAGTTTCGAATTGCCATAGCGCCGGGAAAGCCAATCCTTTCGGGTTGGTTCATGATCGCCTCTTCGATCACGCATTCCCGGTTCATGGCGCGCCCCGCATTCCGTTGACACCTGCATCTTCGGTTGAGCCGATTACGGTCGGCGTTTATAAGATAGGAACAATGAACGACGGCGTCACCTGCACTCATCGACTGGTCTTGCCGGTGGATACGAACCACCACGGCACGCTCTATGCGGGGTCGCTCTTGCGCATGGCGCTCGAGGCCGCGTACATCAGCGCCGCCCAAACGATCGGCGACGGCGCGAATTTTCTGTTGCGGCGCGTTCTCAGCCTGGAATGCTACCGCCCCGTCCCCGTCGGCACGATGATCGAGATCCAGGGGACCATTCTGCACATGACGCGGGCCTACCTGGTTGTCGGGGTGATCGGCATGCCGCTGGCGAACGACGATGGTCCCTGGATGGACGCGCTCTTGGGGTTTGTGCAGGTCGACGCCGCGGGCCAGCCGGCGCCATTACCGATCGAATCGCCCACTGCGATCGCCAGTGGTGCACAGTGGCAAGATCTCTGCGACCGGATGGAAAAGTTGCTGAGAATGCGCCACCGAGACTAGCGCACTGTTCCGAGGACTCTTGAAATTCGGGTGCCATGCTCACGCTCGCCGTGAGTATGTTCTCATGGGAAGCGTTTTGGTTCACCTCACTTTTTGTTTTGCATGGCCACACTGCGCGTGGCCATGGCCCCCGAGCGCCGCGTCATTCCCAGGCCGATTGGCTCGTGCCGTCAGCTTCCTGCCATGTGGGCAGCCACACAAGCGCCGAGAGCCGAACGGCGATGTCGGCCTTTTTGGGGCGCAACGAGATCGTTTCAAATTTTTCCGTCAGCGGATCGACTTTGTTTTGCATCTCCTCGGTTGCCGCGCGAACTTCTTCGGCCAATTGCGCTTGTTGCGCGCGAAGGCTCTCGGCGCTTTCCTCGGCCGCTGTGACGTCGGACGACTGCTTCATGGTGCGCCCCATGTTGCGCGCGGCCGATTGCGCTTTGCGAACGTTGGTGGACGTCATTTTCTTGCGCCCCAGCACGAAGTCGAGCATAGCCGCGCCAAACGAGAAGATCGTGGCCATTCCTTGCTCGCGGGCTTCGACCTTTTCGCGTTGTACTTTTTGTTCGGCGCGTTGCAGCCGCTCTTCGAGCTGAGCCTGCTTGGGCGTGTACTTGGCACGGAGAGCGTCCAATTGGCGGTCGCGCTCCTCGCGTGCGGCCTGCTGCAGGCGAATGCGAAAGTCGCGCTCGGATTCGCCCGGCAGCGAGACTTGGTCCAGGATCGCGCTTTTCCACAGGTCTAGCTTGGCCAGCCGATAGACTGAATCGGTAAACGACTTCTGCCAGGCGGCCGTGGATTTCGGATTGCTGGCCTCGGCCGGCAGCGGCGCAAAGCGCGCCCCTTCCACGGAATTCTTCTCCAAATCGTCGTCGGTCAATTGTGCCGACTTCGCCGTCGTCCAATCGATTGCGCCGGTCGTGGGATGAAAATCAGCCAGCCAACAAATGGGCCGCTCGGCGTCGATTGCCAGCTTTTTGTCGTTGAAGTGCACTGTCGCCATTCCTAGCACCGCGGGACGATAGACCAATGCCGCGTCCGCCGGCGCCGTCCCGCGCAGGGCAACGAAAAACTGCGGAATCTGCGGCGGCACCAACGGTGGCTGAGCACCAAACGGTGTCGGGTCGATTGCTGCGGCAGACTGCTGCGCGGCCGCAGGCGGAGCGGGCGCAACCGAAGGAGCCGTCGCCGCGGAGGGCGTAGCGCGCGCGGCTGATTTGTCGGCGTCGGTCAGCCGCTTGATCTGATCGCGCGTCAGCGGTCCGCACAAATACGACAAGGCCCAACGAGCTTGAAACACGACCGGCGCATCTTCGTGCACGTTGTTCATCAAAAAGATGCGATTCTTCAGGCCCGACAGCAGGTGCGTGATCGCCTGTTTGTCGAAGGTGGCGCCGGCGCTGGCCGCGGCCCCTTGCAAGCCTTCGATCACGCGGGCCTTGTCGCGCTCGGTTTGCAAGCGCCCCAGGAACCAGGTTCCGGCGTTCGCCAATCCCTTGTAATCCAGGTCGACCGGATTTTGCGTGGCCAGCACGATCCCCAGGCCGAAAGCCCGCGCTTGCTTCAGCAGAGTTAGCAGCGGCAATTTCGACGGCGGGTTCGCTACCGGTGGGAAATAGCCAAAGATTTCGTCCATGTAGAGCATGGCCCGCAAGCTGGTCGATCCCGGTTGGGTGCGCATCCACGAGAGCGTTTCGTTCAGCAGCATCGCCACGAAGAACATCCGCTGCGCGTCGTCGAGGTGCGCGATCGAAAAGATCGAAATGCGCGGTTTGCCAGTTGCCGAATGCAACAGCGCGCCCACGTCGAGTGGCTCACCGTCGAGCCAGGAGGAAAAGCCGGGGGCCGAAAGCAGATTGTTCAGCTTCATGGCCAGGGCGAAGCGATCCTTGGCCGGAAAAAAGCTCTCCAGGTCGACGACGCCAATCTTGGCGA
>CAMFLN010000040.1 GCA_945957305.1 uncultured Planctomycetaceae bacterium
ATCTTTCCCGACAATCCCCTGACGAAGATCACCGGCAACGACCCGTTATTCACGTCGAAGTACGGCGGCTTCAACCTGCCGAAAGTGACCCGCCGCGAGCCGGCGCCGCGCGACGCCGACGGCCGCCCCAAAGCGCTGATTCACGAGGTCGAGCCGGAACTGGAAGTGCTGCGGCTGGGGGAGCGCTACGCGGTGATCTTTTCGCGCTACGACCTGAGCTGCGCGCTGGAGAAGCATGACACGGTGGAGTGCTATGGCTACACCAGCGACGCCGCGTCACGCATCGGTTTGAATGCCTTGCTCTATGCGATCGAGCAGTAATCCGCGTCGGCGGGTGCCATGGTCCACGCTCGCGTGGCCATGAGGAGCCCGGTTCAAGTCGCACTAGTCAGGCTGGACATGCTCACGACAAGCGTGAGACATGGCACCCTCGTTGAACCATACAAGTTTGCGACAGGCGCGCCAGGCGGTTAGCATACAGCCGTGTTGTCCCCACCGGTTTTTCTCGCCCGCTCAAGAGTCTCGCCATGACAAAATCTCCCCTGTCTCGTCGTGCGTTTTTACATCAGGCTGCCCTCGCTGGTACCGGAGTCGCCGTGGCGACGGCGCTGCCGCGGCGGACGTTTGCGGCGCTCCGTTCACCGAACGAGAAACTCAATATCGGTGTGATCGGCGTCGCAGCCCAAGGGGCCTACAACCTGGGGAACGTGGCTACCGAGAACATCGTCGCCCTGTGCGACATCGATCAGCAGCGGCTGGGCGTGGCGGCTGACAAATTCCCACTAGCCAAAAAGTACGCCGACTATCGGCAGATGCTCGATCAGCCGGATCTCGACGCCGTGGTCGTGGCCACGCCCGATCACTCGCATGCGATTCCCACGGTCTGGGCTTTGAAGCGCGGGCTCGATGTCTATTGCGAGAAGCCGCTCGCCCACTCGGTGTATGAAGTGCGGCAGATTCGTGATTGGGCCGCGAAGAAAAAAGCCGTCACGCAGATGGGAACCCAGATTCACAACACGGGCGACAACTACCGCCGTGTGGTCGAACTGGTACAAGGCGGGGTCCTCGGCAAGGTGCAACGTGTGCACGTGTGGAAGGACGGCGACTCGCGCCTGGGTCACGGCAAACGCGTGAAGCAAGGCACGCCACCGCCGTACGTCGACTACGACCTGTGGGTTGGCCCTGCCCCGATGCGGCCTTTTGATGAGTCGCACTTTCATTTCAATTGGCGCTACTGGTGGGATTTTGGCGGCGGCATCCTGGGTGACTTCGGCTGCCACTTCATGGACCTGCCATTCTGGGCGCTCAACCTGCGCTATCCCAAGACAATTCAAGCCAAGGGGGAAATCACCTACCAGGCTGACAACGACGTGCCGGACAATATGCAGGTCGATTACGAGTTCCCGGCGCGCGGCGACGCGCCCCCGGTCCACCTGACGTGGTATCACGGCAAGTGGCGCCCCGAGGGAGCCGAGGCCTACGGCAAAGGGAGCGCGGTGTTGTTCGAAGGAGAGCGGGGACGCCTGCTGGCCGATTACGGCACGCGCAAGCTGTTCTTGGAACCGGGACTCACGGCCGAAACGCCGCCGGAAACGATTCCTCCGTCAATCGGCCATCATCAAGAGTGGATCCGCGCCTGCAAAACGCGCGATACCACAACCTGCAACTTCGATTACTCAGGAGCGCTGGCCGAAGCGGTGCTCTTGGGCAATGTCTCGTACCGCACCGGTGGCAAGAAGCTCGACTGGGACGGCGAGCTGCTGAAGGCCACGAATTGCCCCGAGGCTGACAATTACTTGCAGCGCGAGTATCGGCCCGGTTGGACGCTGTAAGAAATGATGAATGCAGAATGATGAATGATGAGCGAGGAGATGTCGTCGCTCGCCGGGAGCCATGGTCCGCCGAGTGCCATGGTCCACGCTCGCGTGGCCATGGGGAGCTTGGTTGAAAGTTGCACTGGTTGGGCCGAGCATGCTCACGGCGAGCGTGCGCATGGCACCCGGCGGAGCGAAGAATACAAGCTTTGCATTCACAGTGGCTGTGACGGGGCGTACTGTCCGACTTCAATGTGATGGCCGTCGGTGTCCCGGCACAAGCATGGCACTGCGAAGTCACGACGGTGAAGAATAAGGGGCCAAGCAGGGAAGATGCATGAGCGAACAGCCCACCCGCCGCCGCTGGTTTCAGTTTTCACTTGCTGCGATGTTCGTCTTGATGCTCGTGGTGGCGATCTTCATTTCTTACCACGTCAACTGGATTCGCCAGCGGCATGAGTTTTACCGGGCCTATCTACAGACAACGCAATTTAGCCCAAACCCTACGTTGGTGGCAGCGGCGCCCGGAATGCTTGGGCTTTTCGGCGAAGAGGGGATTTACATAATGGACTTGGGCGATCGCGCACTCGCCGAGCAGATGCAAGCCAAACGACTATTCCCTGAAGCGATTATTATCGGTTTAGATTGAGCGCCGAACTGCTCGTTTTGATCTGGTGCATTCCGACCTTGGGGCTGGCACGCAAACAGTCGTCATCAATGCTGAGGCGCGGAAGACACTCTCGGCGCTTACAGCGGCTGTGACGGGGCGTATTGTCCGACTTCAATGTGATGGCCGTCGGGGTCGCGAAAGAAGATTTGCATTCGGCCTGTCTGTGCGACGGTGTTCTCGCGGAATGGAATGCCCAGTTTTTCCAGGCGATTCTTAACCTCGGCCAGGTCGTCGACTTCAAAGGCCAGATGCCCATCGCGCGTCTGGATCGGCCCGCTGGGATCGGGAATCGATTCGTTCACGATCAGGTGAATCTGCAGCCCGTAGTTGAAGAGCCACGCGCCGGGGAAATCGAAGTTGGGCCGCCTGATTTCCTGAAAGCCGAGCACGTCGCGATAAAACGCCTTGCTCTCTTCCAAGTGCTTGGTGAGGCGGCCGACATGGTTCAGCGAGCGGATGGGAAGTGCGGTGGACATCTTCAACCTCGGTGAGTGCGACAAGCAGCGCGTGACAAGCAGTTCACGACCGCGACTGGCAATATAGTCCCCCACACAGCACGGGGCGAGCGCCAGCACGACGTGCTGCCATACTCGCGCAAGCGCAACTCCGGTCTACCTTCCGACTACCGTCTACCGGCTACTTCTTATTACTGCCCTCTGCCTGTTGCCCTCTGCCCACTGCTCCAGCGGCTGTGCCGATTTTCTCGACTGTATCGATCATTCCGTCGATAAGACCCCAAGGCGACAAGTGGATACTCGAATTCTTGAGGGGGGATTCGTGAAATGAAGCGCTTTTTGCTAGGCATTGGCCTGGCTTGCCTGTCATTGGGCACATCGGGCTGCTGTTGCTGGGAAGGGAGCGGCTGGTCGCCGTGTGCCTGGCCTGGCTGCGGCTGGAGCAACACTACCGGTGGCTGCGGCAGTTCGTGCGGCGGGTGCGATACCTGCGGCGGCTGGGGCGGCTGGAATGGCTGGGGCTGCGGAAAGAAAGGCGGTTGCGGCGAAACCTACTGGGGCGATTGGTGCACCGGCGATCCGCACTGCTCGACCTGCGATGGCTGCGGCAACTGGGTTGGTCCGCCGTCGCCGGGCGGCAACGGTCTGCCACCTGAATCGTATTCGCGCGCTCATCCGTACGGCAACCAGGTCGTGCGTTCGAGCAAGCCGGTCCGTATGTCGCCGTCGGCGTCGCCGGAAACCATGATGGCGCGTCGTGCGCCGCCGTCGGACTACAAGCCGCAACTGACGCATCGCCCCGGCATGCGACAGTACTATTCCAAGCGTCCGCAAGGGCCGCAGTTCAGCCCGCAGGGGCAACAATATGCTCAGCGCGGACCGAGACAGGAATACGAAGGGGCGATCGAATACCTCGGCACGACCGACCGTCTGGTGAAGCCGGCCACGTTGCCGGGCAGCAGCTCGTCGAGCTCGTCCATGGCTCGCCGTGGCGAACCGACTCTGGCCGAGCCCCAGGAGGAATTCGTCGCCGAGCGTCCGCAGCCACAAGTGCGTCGCACTTCGTCGCAGCGGAGCTACACGCGGTAGCGAATTCGGTGGTAGCAAATTGCGTCCGACCGGCCGTCGGCCGCGACGACGAGAGTGAATTGGGTGCCTGAATCGCCGGGTAAGGATATAGCGCTCTAAGCGGCGCTACGCTCCTTGCCCGGCGATTTTGCTTTGGCTGGGGGCTGGCGTACACTGAGCCGGAAATCGCCCTGCCCCCGCGACCCTGAGCCGAGTTGTTTGCACCATGGCTATCAGCGGAATTCAAGCGTTTCTCGACATGCTCGCCGATCTGGGCGTGCGCTATCTGTTCGGTAATCCTGGCACGACCGAGTTGCCGCTGTCGGATGCGATGGTCGACGACCGCCGCATTCAATACATCCTCGGTTTGCAGGAGGTGCCGGTGGTGGCCATGGCCGACGGTTACGCGCAAGCTTCACGCTCGCTGGGCGTCGTCAATCTGCATATCAGCTGTGGACTCGGGAACGCGATGGGCATGCTGTACAACGCCTATCGCGAAGGGACACCGCTGTTGGTCACCGCCGGGCAGCAAGATCGGCGGTTGATGTTCGAGGAACCGATTCTGTGGTCTGACATGGTGCGCGTGGTGCAGCCGTGGATGAAATGGTCGGCCGAAGTGCAGCGCGTGCAGGACCTGCCGACGGCCATCCGCCGCGCAGCGCAGGCGGCCCTGACGCCCCCGACCGGCCCGGTGTTTCTATCGATCCCGATGGATGTGCAAAGCGAAATTGCTGAGCTGGACACCACGCGCGCCAAGCCGCTCGACGTTCGTGTGCGTCCGCCGGTCGAAGCGCTGCGCCGCGCGGCCGATGTGCTCGGCAGCGCCAAGAACCCTGCCATTCTCGTCGGCAGCCGCACGACCGAGGCCGACGCTGTCGCGGAACTCGTGGCCGTGGCCGAACATCTCGGCGCGCCAGTCATGTCTGAGTCGGGCACCACGCATGGCCGGCTCGGCTTTCCGGCCGATCATCCGCTTTACGCGCCGGGCTTGCCGATCTGGTCGCCGGAAGTGCGCACACGGCTCGCCGATCACGATGTGATCCTCGTTTCGGGCATGGATCTGCTGCGGCTGTACGTCTATTTCGAGCCTTCGCGGGCCATCCCCGAGCACGTGCGCATCGTGCATATCGACCAGGACCCGTGGCAGATCGGCAAGAACTACCCGGTCGAGGTGGGGCTCATCGGCGACTTGAAAGTCGGCCTAGCCGAGTTGGGTGATTTATTGCACAGCGGCATGAATGAGAACCAGGTAAGTCAGGCCAAGAAACGCGCCGCGGCCATCACCGAGACGCACGCCAAGGCGCGGGCTGCGCTGGTGGAGGAGGCCAAGACTCAACGTTCGACCAGGCCGCTGACCCCGCTCACGCTTATGTCGAGCGTGGCCAATGTGCTTCCTGCCAATGCGGCTGTCGTCGAAGAGGCGGTCACGACGACGGGCACTTACCTCGAGCGCCTGGCCGCTTTGAAGAATACGAGCGGCTATTTCGGGCATCGTGGTTGGGCCCTGGGATGGGGGCTGGGGTGCGCGCTGGGGGTGCAACTGGCCTGGCCCGAGCGACCGGTCGTGGCGCTCTTGGGCGAGGGGGCGTCGATGTACGGGATTCAAGGCCTGTGGTCGGCCGCGCGGTATCGCCTGCCCGTGAAGTTTGTGATTTGCAACAACGCGCAGTACCAGATCTTGAAAGTCGGCGCTCAGCAGATCGGTTTTCCGGCGGCGCGCAGTGGCCGCTTCGTGGGTATGGACATTGCCGAACCGGAGATCGATTTTGTCGGCTTGGCGCGATCGTTGGGGGTCGAGGCGGTGCGCATCACGGACCCGGACGAACTCGAGACGCGGCTGAAAGAATCGTTCGCTTCGGATCGCCCACAACTGTTCGACGTGCCGGTCCAGCGTCCCAGTCCGCCGCGCTTGAACTATTGACGTCGCGCGTCGCGGGGGACTTTGATTGCGCGCGAGTCAGTGCTTATTGCGGCCGTGTGCTGGCCGGCAGCGCGGTGGGTGGATTCGTGGCATGCTGCGGCAGACTATCGTTAGTCTCGATCAGCGTGATGAGCGCTGGGACCGCCGGAGCCGCCGCAGGGCCGATCTGTCCTAGAGCGCGCGCCGCGGCTTGACGCACGTCCCGGTCCGGGTCTTGCAACTGCTCGATCAATTGCGGTACGGCGGCCTGCGCCGCAGAACCGATCCGCGATAATGCGCGCGCCGCCTCGGCACGCACGCGCGGATTGGGATCAGAGAGGGTCGCCACCAGCGGCGGCACCGCGCTCGGGCCGATCCGGCCCAAGGCGTCGACTGCCGTCTCCTTGACACCCCAAGGTTGATACGCTGTCTGCAAGTTGAGCGGTGGTATCAACGACTGCGGTGGCTTGTTGGGCTCGACCGAGGCGCGAATCTGCTGCATCTCTTTCTGGTCGGGTTTGCCGCGACTCTCGGGGGCATTGCCGCAGCCATAGCCCGCGACCGAGACGCTGCCGGCCAGCATCAATAACCCAATTCGCTGCACAGCGGCACAGCGGCCCAGCGCGCGCACGACGGTGCGGAAACACCGCGAAAATGTCGGTGGGGGGACGGCCTTAGTGGTCATGCGAGCATCCTCCGTCACTTCGAGACTCTGGTTGCTGCCGGGGCAGCGACCCTTATCTTAATCGTTTCGCTCCGCGATCGTCGGGCCAGGTCCGCTCCGCGCGGGTTGCTGACCGTGGCGAGGTCGAATTATGATGGTCGGGTCAGTTTCCGTTGCCGCACCAGCACCTACCGCAAACGTTGCGGAGTGCATTTTCGCATCGCCTATCGTCGAGGGTCCGTGGTCGTGAAAACCTGCTTAAAGCTTACCATCTGTTTCGCGTTACTCCTGCTGGGCTGCAGGGGGGCTCTGGCCGAGGAAAATGCAGCGAATTTCGCGCCGGACCAGGGACCGCTGCATACTTACGTCCAAAAGCCTGACGACAGCTACCGCTGGGTCAAACGGCAGGAGGGAAAGGTCGGTAAATCGACCTGGGTCGAGCTGATTCTGACTTCGCAACATTGGAAGGACACGCTCTGGCGGCACCAATTGTTCGTCATTAAGCCAGGCGAAGTACAGAGCGAAGCTCAGGGCATCCTGCTCATCGATGGCGGCGCCTGGAACGAAGATCTGGCCAAGGAGCCCGAGGCCGGCAAAGGGGGCAAGCTGCCGAGCGAAGCGGCGCTCTTGGCACAAGTCGCCGAGCGCGTGAAGAGCCCCGTGGCGGTGCTAAAGCAAGTGCCGAATCAACCGATCTTCGACGGTCTGACCGAAGACGGCGCGATTTCCTACACCTTCGAGCAGTTCTTGAAAACGCGCGATGCCGAATGGCCGCTGCTGTTGCCGATGGTCAAAAGCGCGGTTCGCGGCATGGACGCGGTGCAGGAGTTTGCCAAGAAGGAATGGTCGCTCGACATTCAGAACTTCACGCTCACCGGCGCTTCGAAGCGGGGCTGGACCACGTGGTTGACCGCCTCGGTCGATAAGCGCGTGAATGCGTTCGCCCCGATGGTCATCGACACGCTGAACATGGGCGCGCAAATGAAGCTCCAGGTCGCCAGCTTCGGAGAATTCTCGGAACAGATTCAGGATTACACCAAGCGCGGCATTCAAGAGCAGGGAGCCACCGAAGCGGGGCAGATGCTGGAGCGCATCGTCGACCCCTACTCGTATCGATCGTTGCTGAAACAGCCGAAGGTGATCTTGCTCGGCACAAATGACCGCTATTGGCCACTCGAAGCTTTGAACTTGTACTGGCCGGACTTGCACGGCGAAAAGCACATCTTGTACGTTCCCAACAATGGTCATGGACTGAACGATTTTGCGCGAATCATTGGCACGGTCTCGGCGCTGCATCGGCAGGCGGCCGGCGGACAGCAGATTGCAAAGCTGAAATGGGAACTGACCGACGGCGAGGGCTGCGCGAAGTTGAACGTCCGCTGCGAAACGCAGCCCAGCAAGGTTTCGGCCTGGGTCGCCACCTCGGCCACCCGCGATTTCCGCGAGTCGAAGTGGACCAGCCATCCGACCGAGCTTGTCGACGGGGCCTATTGCTACGAGCTGCCGCAGCCCGAGAGCGGTTACGCGGCGCTGTTCGGCGAGGCGGTGTTTGACGCGGATTCGCAGCCGTACTACCTGTCGACCAACGTCAAAGTGGTGAAGGCCAAGGGGAACGATGACGCGGCCCGCTAGCCACGTCCGCCCACTGCCCGCAAGTCTTGCCGCGTTTCCTTCGCCGGCATTCTACCGCGACTGATCCCGCTTCATTGTGGGCATCAGCGCCTGCGCATTTGTGCGCCGCAACGGTCGCCGTGCGAGCGCCGCTGATCTATTCTGCACAGGGATCGGCGGGCGGCGCCGGTTCGCGCTGCGACCCGCGCCCCTCCCTTCTCGCTGGCCACGAGGTATTCGATATGCTCGGTAAGTTGGCATTGCCCGAGATTCGCGAGTTGATCGCGACCGAGGATTACACCACGCTGCGCGACGTGCTCAATCACTGGCTCCCCGCGGACCTCGCGGCCTTGCTAGGGCACCTGTCCGCCGCGGATCGGTCTCAAGTATTCGGTCTGCTGAATACGCATCGAGCGGCCGAGACGTTCGAGTATCTAAACCTGCTGCTGCAAGACGAATTACTGGCAACTTTGGACGACGCGAGCGCGGCGGCGCTTCTGAATGAGATGGCTCCGGACGATCGCACGGCGCTCTTCGAGGAACTGCCCAAGGACTCGGCCACTCATCTCATGTCGCTGCTCTCGGCCGAACAGCAGAGAGTCACGCATTCGCTGTTGAGCTATGGCAGGAATACCGTCGGGCGACTGATGACCCCTGACTATATCGCCGTGAAAAGCGACTGGACGGTGAAGCATGTCTTGGACCATGTCCGTGCGCACGGCAAGGACAGCGAAACATTGAACGTGGTCTACGTGACCGACAATCATAATCACCTGATTGACGACCTGCGAATTCGCGAGATCCTGCTGGCGCCTTTGCACGAGCATGTTGCCACGCTCATGGATCATCGCTTCGTCAGCTTGCTGGTCACGGATGACAAGCGGAAGGCAGTCGGCGTCTTCCGCAAGTACGACCGCACGGTGTTGCCCGTGGTCGACAGTCGCGGCTTTCTGGTGGGCATCGTCACGATCGACGACGTTCTGGACGTGGCCGAAAAAGAGGCGACTCGCGAGATACAACGGCTGGGTGGTTCAGAGGCTCTCGACGAACCGTATGCAACAACGCCGCTATTGGTCATGATTCGCAAGCGGGCCTCGTGGTTGGTGCTGTTGTTCTTGGGTGAACTGTTGACGGCCACGGCCATGGGCTACTACGAGGAAGAAATCTCCAGCGCCGTCGTGCTCGCGCTATTTGTGCCGCTGATCATTTCCAGTGGAGGAAACTCTGGCTCGCAGGCGGCGACGCTGATCGTGCGGGCGTTAGCACTCGGCGAAGTGCAACTGCGCGACTGGTGGCGAGTCTTCCGCCGCGAGATTGCCTCGGGCATTTTGCTGGGAACGCTCTTGGGATGCATCGGCTTTGCGCGCATCGCCCTGTGGAGCACTGTGTCGGACATCTACGGTCCGCATTGGGCGTTGTATGGTCTGACGGTTTGCCTATCGCTCGTAGGAGTAGTGACCTGGGGCACGCTCTCCGGCTCGATGCTCCCCTTCGTGCTTAAACGGCTAGGGTTTGATCCGGCGACGTCGTCGGCCCCTTTCGTGGCGACGCTGGTCGACGTCACCGGGCTCATGATCTATTTCACCGTGGCCATGATCGTGCTGCGTGGCGCCGTTTTATAAGGCCTGCTGGCAGACGCGTGCCAGCACGCTGCGGACGAATGAACCCGGCGACATCCGGTTTTTCAACTCGGACGTCGAAATCGTTGCAATCGCCCCGGCCATCTGGCCGATAGACGGAGAAGAAGTCCACCGTTCGCGGCGCCTTGTTTCCCTTCGCGCGCTGCACAAGCCTGCCTGAATTTGCCTTTCTTCCCGCTATCATTCCTGCGAGGGTCGCGCCATGCCGTCGCGTCTCGGGGTGTTGTTTGCCCTGTCATGTTGCACGCTCAGCGGTTGTTTGACCGCGAAAACGTCGGATACCGCGCGTACCGGTGTCGAACAATTGCTGCTGTCGACGGCCACGGATCAGGCCCTGGACAAAGTCGATTTTTCGCCGGTCGCCCACGCCAAGGTGTTCGTCGACACACAATACCTCGACTGCGTCGACAAGAATTATGTGATCGTTTCGCTGCACCAGCGCCTGTTGCATCACAATTGCACGCTCGTCGAAAAGAAGGACGATGCCGACGTGGTCTTGGAGGTCGGCAGCGGCGGCATGGGCACCGACCGCACGGAGTGGTTCGTCGGTGTCCCCGAGATCCCGCTGGCCATGCC
>CAMFLN010000041.1 GCA_945957305.1 uncultured Planctomycetaceae bacterium
ATCGACACAGCCGCAGCGGGCACCTCGAGCATCAGTCCAATCGGCACACGCGCGCCGTGGTCCCCCTTGGCTTGCATGTCGCGATGGACGCGATGAACCATCGCCCGCACCCGGCGCATCTCCTCGAGCGTAGTGATCATCGGGAACATAATGCGCACGGCCTCCGCGGCATCCCCTTGCGAGCGCGCCGCGCGCACAATCGCCCGCAGCTGGGTATTGAAAAACTGTGGATGTTCGAATGACAGTCGAATCGATCGCCAGCCGAGGAAGGGATTCGCCTCGCGATCGTGCCCCAGATATGGAATCGTCTTGTCCCCCCCCAGGTCGAGCGTGCGTATCGTGACGCGCTTGTTGGGGCTGGCATTGATGATGGCGCGATAGGCGGCGAACTGTTCCTCTTCATCCGGGACATTGGGATGCGTTAGAAACAAGTATTCGGTGCGAAACAGCCCGATGCCGGACGCGCCGACGGCGACTGCCGTTCGGGCGTCATCCACATTATTGACATTCGCCAAGAGTTCGACGGAGACGCCGTCGGCGGTGATCGCCGGAAGCTCGCGATTTTCGGCGAGGACGTCCTTGAGCAGGACAAATTCTCGCTGCAGCTTGCGGTAAGCACTCTCCGTCTCGGCATCGGGATTGACGATCACGTGTCCCGAGCTGCCATCGACGATCAGCGTGTCGCCATTTTTCACCAGCCGCAAAATATTCTGCACCCCGCTTACGGCTGGCACCCCGCGACTGCGGGCCAGGATGGCGGCGTGGCTGGTTTGGCCTCCCGATTGCGTGACGATGCCCGCCACTTCGCGCTTGCCGAGCGCCACGACCTGCGACGGCAACAACTCGTTGGCCACCAAGACCAGGGGGCCGCTCCCTACGTCGGGATCTTGCGCCAGTACAGGAGAGAGGTGGCCCGACAGACGGATAATGACGTCGCGCACATCGACCAGCCGCTCGCGGAGGTACTCATCCTCCATCCGCGCGAACAGCTCGGTATAAGAAGCCAGCACATGTTCCAGAGCCGCGGGCGCCGTTTCGCGGTGATCGACGATCCGCTCGCGGACTTTGGCCGTGAACGCCGGGTCGTGCAGAATGGACTCGTGCGCCTTGAAAACCGCGGCCTGTTCGGCGCCCACCTGGCTCGCCACCTTCTGAAACAGGGCGCGCAGGTCGGCCGCCGTCCCTTCCCGGGCCAGCTCGAAGCGGCGCAACTCGGCAAAGATCTTGTCTTCCGCCAGGCGGCGGGTCTTAGGATTGACGAAAATCTCGTGGATGCAATACGCCTTGCCAATCACCACGCCTGGAGAGACGCCAATTCCCTTTCGCATGGGAGAATCGTAGCACTGGGGCTCTCCGGCAACAACGACGCACGACCGGACGACGCCGGTCGTGCGTCCATGGGGGCTTGGCGCGCGAGGATTAAGCTTCCTTCACGTTGATCCGCTTGCTCTTCGCGGCCGCAGTCTTCTTCAGATGAACTTCCAGAACGCCATGCGAAAACTTCGCTTCGACGTTCTCAGCATCCACCTCGGCCGGCAACCGCACTTGGCGACGGAACGAGCCGTACCGGCTCTCGCTGTGCCAGTAATTTTGCCCCTTTTTCTCAGACGTTTCCTTTTTCTCGCCCGAGAGAACCAACGTTTCGCTGGTCACCGTGACATCGAGGTCCTCGGGTTTGACACCGGGCAACTCGGCGCGGACCGTGATTTCGCTCTCATTCTCTGTGACGTCGAGCGTGGGGGTCCATTCCGTTAGCGCCCCCAGGCCCGTTTCGACCATGCCGAACGGGTCGTTAAAGAAATTATTGAAGAGGCGATCCATTTCAGATCGGAAGGAGACAAGCGGTGCGTTGCCCCCCTCTTCATGTCTTTTGTTCTTCCAAGGTATGAGTGTCATACACCACCTCCGTTATCGGATCATCCGACGGCTAGTTCGCTAAGATACGGCGGCTCTACCCCTGCACCGAAATCTTGCGAGGTTTCACGGCCTCGACCTTCGGGAGGTGCAGAGTCAGTACGCCATCGTTGAATTCTGCCGCAATACGGCTCGCGTCAATTTGCTCGCTGACGCGAAACGTGCGATGGAAATCGCCCACCCCGTACTCGCGTACCAGGTAACGGGTTCCCTCGGATTGTCGCGGTTTCGCGGGCGCGCTGACTGACAGTTGGCCGTCTTCGAATTCGATATCGATTTCACCGGCTGCCACTCCGGGCAGATCGGCGACGAGCAACAGTTCGTTCTTTGTTTCGATAATGTCGACATTCGGTAAATAGCGGGGACCGGGACGCGTCGCTTCGGCGTCGGTCGCAGGTTCTTTTTGCAAAGTCGCTTCGCTGGTCATGTTCTTATTCCTCTCTGCTGTAGGTAAGGCGCGGCCTGCTGCCGCGCAAGCGCGTTGTTAACGAGCGCCTGCGGCGCAACCGCTAAATTGTCAGGTGCTTGGACCGCTCTGAACTTGGATCTTGCGTGGCTTGGCCGAAGCCGCTTTGGGCAACTTCAACAGGAGCACGCCGTCACGCAGGGTCGCCTCGACCTGTTCGGCATCCACGTCGTACGGCAGCCGCAACGATCGTGAGAACTCTCCCACCCCGCGTTCCTGGCGGTGGAACGACGTTCCCTCGGCCACGCTCGAACCGCGACGACCGCGGATGGTCAACTCATTGCCGGTCACCGAGATTTCGAGATCCTCTTTCTTGGTGCCGGGAAGCTCCGCTTCCGCAAACAGCTGCTCCCCCTCTTCCCACACGTTGACGGCGGGAAACGCTCGGACAGCTCGCGCCACGGGCGCCGCGGTTCCGGACAATAAATCTCCCATCAGACGATCGAAATCGGATCGCAATTGAACAAACGGATGCCTGCCATTGGGGCGCCAACGAACCATCGAACACCTCCGTCGAGAGAAAAATAGTGAGTAGGGCCGAGCGGCCTCAGTGGCCGGAGTCGGCCTTTTTGACGTGTCTTTCAACCGCAGAGAAGGAAAGCAAAGTCCGTGCCGACCCACCAGCGCCCCGCAGGGCTTGCCGCTAGGTGTTGCGCCGCCGCCATTTGGGATAAGGGACAAAATCGAGACGACGAAACGGACTGCCATTTCGGCAGGATCATGCGTGTCGGCGGGGCACAATGCGCGCGTTAGCGGCGCGAAGTTTCTCCCATGCCCGCCTGCACTTACGCTGTGAGCCGGCTTGAGACTTCTACCAGCGCCCCGGCATTTAGGATCGGCCGGCTCTCCGGTTTCGCAGCGGGCACTAATGCAACGCTGTAACTGCTTGAGAATAAACGGTTTCTCGAACGAATCTCCCGGGTCATTTGCGGTTGTTGATCTGGGGAGGACCGATATATACTACGAAGTCCTAAAACTAACCCCAGATTCGCGCAGTGTGCGTCGCCCGCTGCGCCAGCCGGTATTCGTGCCATGCGTTTTACGCTCGTCGATCGGATCGTCGAATTGTCTCCGGGGGAAAGAATTACCGCGGAAAAGAACTTGTCGCTGGCCGAAGAGTACCTGGCCGACCATTTTCCCGGCTTTCCGGTCATTCCCGGCGTGCTCATGCTCGAGGCAATGACGCAAGCCAGTGCCTGGTTGATTCGGGCGACCGAGGATTTTGCACATAGCACGGTGCTGTTGAAAGAAGCGCGGAACGTCCGCTTTGCCAATTTCCTGCAACCCGGGCAGAAATTAACCGTAACGGCCGAGATTCAAGACCAAGACGAGCGCTGCACGCGGCTCAAGGCGATGGGCACCGTCGATGGCAATGCCACCGTCTCGGCTCGCCTGGTGATGGAGCGCTATAACCTGGCGCAGGAGCGGCCCGATCGGCAAATTGCGGATGACGTTGTGAAACTGAAGATGCGTGAATTGTTCTCGTTGTTGTATCAGCCTCCTGTGCCGGCGGTGTGACAATCGCCAGGGCTCTGTCGGCCCCAAGGCGCCGAGCCTCACGCGCCCCCCGCGGTCTCCATTACCAACGCACCTTTCCTTCCCATGCGACTTGCGAACCGAACAGCCCTGGTCACCGGCGGTAGCCGTGGAATCGGCCGGGCTTGCGTGCGCGCACTCGCCGAGGAAGGGGCGCAAGTGGCCTTCGTCTATCACTCCCAGCAACAAGCCGCGGACGCATTGGCCGCCGAGTTGACCGCCCAGGGCCATGCGGTGCAGGCGCTGCAGGCTGACGTGGCGAATTACGAACGAGCAGGCGCGGTCGTTGCCCAATTGCTCGAATCCTGGTCCAGCATCGACATCCTGGTGAACTCGGCGGGCGTGATTCGCGACGGCCTGTTTGCCACGATGGAACCGGACCAATGGCAGCAAGTGATCAGCACGAACCTGACGGGAACCTACAACTACTGCCACGCCGTTGTGCGCTCGATGATGTCACAGCGCCGCGGCAGCATCATCAATATCTCCAGCGTGGCGGCGGAATTCGGTTCGCGGGGGCAAGTAAATTACGCCGCGAGTAAAGGGGGCATTGACGCTCTGACGCGCACCTTGGCCAAGGAACTGGCCGCGCGCAAGGTCCGCGTTAATGCCGTCTCGCCTGGAATGATCGAAACGGATATGAGCGAAGTCGTCCGTGGGTTGGCCGGCGACCAGTTGAAGACGATCATTCCGCTGCGTCGCGTGGGACAGCCCGAGGAGATTGCCAAGGTCGTTACGTTTCTCGCCAGCGATGATGCCAGTTATATGACGGGACAGGTGCTGCGCGTGGATGGTGGCTTGAGCCTCGGCAGTTATTAGAAGCAAAGACCGTGCACATGGCGGCGCTCCGAGGTGGGCAACACCGAGAGCGTGAAAAACTGATTTGATCGAACCTCCCTGGAGGGAGGGGATTTAGCTTTCGAAGGATCGCAGTACGTTCCGCTCGATGGGAAGCTGCCCCGCCTGGCTTGGGAAGCTGCGACGAATCGAGGGATCACAAACACCATGCGGCGGCGCAAGGGAGAATCGTTCTCCCGCGCCGCATCGCAGCAAACTGTGGGAGAAACCGCACATGGCAGCCAATGCCGACCTGTTCAACAAGATCCGCACTGCCCTGGTCGATGCGCTGGGCGTCGACGAAGACGAAGTCACGCCCGAAGCGACGTTGGTAGGCGATCTGGGTGCCGAGTCGATTGACTTTCTGGACATCGTCTTTCGTCTGGAAAAAGCGTTCGACATCAAAATCCCCCGCGGCGAGCTGTTCCCGGAAGACATCCTCACCAGCACGCAGTACGTGCAGCAGGGCAAACTCACGCCCGAAGGCCTGGCCGAACTGAAGAAGCGGATGCCGTTCGCGGATTTGGACGAATTCGGCAAGGATCCGGTGGTGAAGAACTTCGTCAATCAATTGACTGTGCAGGACATGGTGCGTTACGTGGAATCGAAACTGGCCACCACGGCCTAAGTTCGTCCGCTCCGGCCGGCGGGCTGCGCTGCCGGTCCGCCGATGTCAGTTTGTCCGCTTGCGAAGTGAAATCGCCATGCGTTGGATCTGGATCGATAAGTTCGTCGAGTTCGAAAGCGGCCGCCGCGCACGCGCGGTGAAGAATCTCTCCCTGGCCGAGGAGCATTTGCACGACCATTTCCCGGGCGCCCCGATGATGCCCAATTCTCTCATTATTGAGGGGTTGGCTCAGACCGGCGGTCTGTTGGTGGGCGAGCGATATGCCTTCGAAAAGAAGGTGATTCTGGCCAAGATTCCCAAGGCAACTTTTCACTTTCCGGCGATTCCAGGGGATACGCTCACCTATACCGCCGTCATTGAGGACATCAATGACGATGGCGGGCGAGTGACCTGCACCAGCCACGTCGGTGATCGACTGCAAGCCGAGGTCGAATTGGTCTTTGCACACCTCGCTGACGATGGCCGGCCGCGCAAGTTATTCGAGCCGAAGAACTTCGTTTTCACGCTCAAACTGCTGGGCGTGTTCGACGTTGGTGGCGGGCCGGACGGCAAGCCCATCCCCGAGCCCCCGGGACTGGCGCGGCTGCGCGCCAATGTGGGAGCAAACGACACGGGGCTATAACGATCGATTCTTTCGTCGACGAAAGGCGAAAACATGAGACGCAGGGTCGTAGTCACCGGCATCGGTTGTGTTACTCCATTGGGAACGGATATCGATACCCTGTGGCGCCGCTTGCGCAACAGCGAGTCGGGCATCGGCAAAACCACGCTCTTCGATGCGCAAAACTTTCCCACCAAGATCTCTGCCGAGGTCCGCGACTGGGACGTGTCGCATGTCGGTGAAGATCCTGAGCGCTGGAAATTCCAGGGACGCCATACCCACTTTGCCGTCGGAGCCGCCAAGCAGGCGGTTGTGGCGTCAGGCTTGATGGATGCGTCGATCGATCCCACGCGGTTCGGCGTCTATCTCGGCAGCGGCGAAGGACAGCAGGACTTTCATCGCTTCACCCAAATGATGCTCAGCGCGATCGAGGGAGACACGCTCGACGTCTCGAGATTCACCGCCAAAGGGCTGGAGATTCTCAATCCCTTGAGCGAGCTGGAGCAAGAACCAAACATGCCCGCCGGGCATCTGGCCAGCATGTTCAATGCGCAAGGCCCTAATCTGAACTGCCTGACGGCCTGCGCCGCCAGCAGCCAGGCCGTGGGCGAAGCTGTCGAAATCATTCGCCGCGGCGAAGCCGACGTCATGCTCTCGGGCGGAACGCACAGCATGATTCACCCGTTCGGCGTTACCGGTTTCAACCTGTTGACGGCACTGAGCACGCACAACGACGAACCGACGAGGGCTTCGCGTCCGTTCGATTTGAACCGTGACGGCTTCGTGCTGGGCGAAGGGGCCGGCATGCTCGTGCTCGAAGAACTGGAACACGCCCAAAAGCGCGGCGCGCCGATCTACGGAGAGATCGTGGGCTTCGGTTCCACGGCCGACGCTTACCGCATCACGGATACCCACCCCGAAGGGCGCGGCGCCGCCCGTTGCCTGCAAATGGCGCTGGCCGATGCGCAGTTGAACATCGACGACATCGATTACATCAACGCCCACGGCACCAGCACCGAGGTCAACGACAAGGTCGAGACCCTGGCGATCAAACGCGTCTTCGGTGAGCAGGCCTACAAGATTCCGGTCTCGAGCACCAAGAGCATGATGGGGCACTTGATTGCCGCCGCCGGCGCGACGGAGTTAATCGTCTGTCTGCTGGCGATTCGCGACGATGTGCTGCCGCCGACGATCAACTACGACACGCCCGATCCGGAATGCGATCTGGATTACATCCCCAACGTCGCGCGGGAAACGCAGTGCGAAGTGGCCGCGACCAATAGCTTTGGTTTCGGCGGCCAGAATATTACGCTCATCGCCTCGCGCTTCACGGGCTGAGCGCCTCAATGACGAATTCCTGGGGACGAATGTCGAAAGAAATCGGAATGACCAAAGTCGAATGACGACACGGAGTGCTGTGCCGTCTCGCCATCGGTCATTCGGTAATTCTGGCTTCTTTCGACATACGATGGATTCGCCCTTCGTCATTCCCTCGCGGCGCTCGCCGCGCATAAAAAAAGACCAAGGGACACTCCGCCTGTTACGGCAGAGCGTCCCCGGTCAATGCACCCCCTGTGCTTTTTTCAGATAGCCCGCGAACGATTACGGGCCGATGCCGCGCGGATTGCGCGCCAGATAGTCGCGCGGACCGCGGGTCGTGTAATACGGATAGGTGACGCCGCCGGTGGGCGGGCCGGCAAAGGCCGAGCCGTCATCCATCGGGCCGCCGCCACTGGCGCGGGCGCAACCTGGCGAGCAATCACCGGCGCCGCAGCCGCCGGGACCGCAAGCGCTGCCTCCCGGGCTGTAACCCGGTGTGCAACCGCCCGGATAGGGTCCGCACTTGCCGCAGCAAGCAGCGCAGCCGCCGTGACCGAAGATCCGGTCGAACAGACAACAGCCCGTGCTCGAGCTGACCAGGACCGCCAGGCTGACGGCCAACAGTAACCTCTTCATAAGCCAGGTATCCTTATTCGCTTGGATCACGGCCAAGGCCCCCGGTCGGCGCGGGCCAGCGATCCATTCAAGCGCATCGATCGGCAGTCGCCGGCTTTCCAGCGTGAACTGCCTCCCCCCGGGAAACTGTTTCGTGCCGCGTCCACGACGGTCGCTCGGAGCCGAACCTGACTCACAGGCGATGCCCTGACGGACGCTCTAACCTGCCTTATCGGCCCGCAACTGCCGCAAAATCGAGCAAATCCCTACAACCGGCAACAATTGCCAGGGTGGTAGGGGTGAAGTCGCGAACGGGGGGCGGGAGCTGGCCCTCATCGCCGAGCCGCGGCAGGCTCGGACCGGGCAACCCCGGCGGTGAAAAGGAGGAATTCCGAGGTAGGTGAGCTTGGCCGCTCACTTTCGGCGGTTGTAGCGCGATGTCTATAATGAGGCACGGTTTCGCCACCTGCGCTGCAGGCATGCAGACAGGTTCGGCGTAGGAGGGCGCGGGCGGCAAGTGGCGGTCGCCCGTCGACTTCAAGCTTTGGATTGGTATCGCATTCCGCATCGGTCAAGGAGATTCATCGTGCGCGCAAGTTTTTGTCTCGTCATCACACTACTCGGAACAGCCACGCTGCTCTCCGGCTGCAGCCACACGCCGAGCGAAAAGAAGACCGCCGCGAACGTCACGAAGATCGCCGCGGGTCCGGACGCGCAGAAACGCGCACAAACCGCATTGATCAATGCCAAGCCCGGCTCGATCATCGAGTTCGCAGCTGGCAAATTCGATTTCACCTCGACCCTGTCGTTGGAAGACGTGAGCAACGTCACGATCCGCGGCCAAGGCCCTGATAAAACAATCCTCAGCTTCACGGGTCAGCAACAAGGGACCGGCGGCGAAGGATTGCGCATCAAGTGCCCTGAGAACATCACGATCGAAGACCTCGCCGTCGAAGATTGCAAAGGGGACGCGGTCAAAGCGCAAGATACGAAGAAGGTCATCTTCCGCCGCGTGCGCGCTGAGTGGACCGGCGGTCCCAAAGAGACCAACGGCGCCTACGGCCTGTATCCCGTACTGTGCACCGATGTCCTGATCGAGGACTGCACGGCGATCGGCGCCTCGGACGCCGGCATCTACGTCGGTCAGTCGGAAAACATCATTGTCCGCCGCAGCCGCGCCGAGAAGAACGTGGCCGGCATCGAAATCGAAAACTCGGTGAACGCCGACGTCTACGAAAACACGGCCACCGACAACACTGGCGGCATTCTGGTCTTCTCGCTCCCCGACCTGCCGAAGAAAGACGGTCGCGCCTGCCGCGTGTTCAATAATACAATTGTCGAGAACAACCACGACAACTTCGCCCCCAAGGGGAATATCGTGGCCACGGTTCCCCCCGGCACCGGCATGATGTTGATGGCCAACGACCAGGTCGAGATCTTCGATAACAAGGTCGAGAACAACAAGAGCACCGGGCTGTTGATCGTCAGCTACCTGATCAACCAGAAGCCGATCAAGGACGACAAGTACGATCCGTACTGCGAATCGATCTACGTTCACGACAACAAGTTCGTCAACAACGGCGAGGCTCCGGCCGGCGAGCTGGCCACCATCCTGGGCAAGATCCTGGGGACCCCGTTCCCGGACATCATGTATGACGGCATGCAGGATCCCAAGAAGCTCGTCGACGGCAACCTGCCGGAAGCACAGCGCCTGCGGCTGCGTAATAACGGCGACGCGGATTTTGCGAATTTCGACGGCGGCGCCTTCACGCCGGCCAACGTGTTTGCCAACAAGAAGCCGAACGTCGTGCGCGACGTCGCGGCTTACGAAGGCGAGCTCTCGTCGTTGTCGCCAGTCTCGATCGCCGGGGTGAAGTGAGTCCAGCCGTGCAATGCCATCCAATCTGCGGCCCCCGGCGCGCGAGCCCCCGGGGGCGGCAAGCAATAGTGGGTGTTTTTTAGCTGGGTTGCGGCCCCGGCGCGCGCCGTGCCGCGGATGCAGCGCCCCCCGAAAAACTCTCCGCTTTCGGCATCTTCGTCGGCAATGGCGCTTCGCAGGAACCTGCCGAGGGCGTCATTCCGTATGATCTGAACTCGCCGCTGTTTTCCGATTACACGTCGAAGTACCGGTTTATAAAGCTGCCGGCCGGAACGAGCGCCAAGTACAGTCCAGACGGCGCCTTCGACTTCCCCGTGGGGACGGTCATCGCCAAGACGTTTGCCTATCCGGTCGACGCGCGAAAGCCGGAACTCGGTCAACGCCTGCTCGAAACGCGCGTCTTGCGGCACGAGGCGGACGGCTGGGTCGGGCTGCCGTACGTTTGGAACGCCGAACAGAACGAGGCGATCCTCGACGTCGCGGGCAGCACGATCGACGTGAGTTGGATTCACACCGACGGCAGTGAGCGGAAGAACAACTACATCATTCCCAACGCCAACCAGTGCAAAGGCTGCCATAAGCAGGGAGAAACG
>CAMFLN010000042.1 GCA_945957305.1 uncultured Planctomycetaceae bacterium
ATGCCAGGGCGCGCGGCCGTGCCAAGCGCGGCGGCGCTTGGAATCGCATTGCATTGGATGAGCAAGTCGCTGTATCGCCCGACCGTGACGCCGACTTGCTGGCCGTGGACGAAGCGATCGACAAGCTGGCACACACTGACGCCCGCCAGGCCCAGATCGTCGAATTGCGTTTCTTTGGTGGCCTGTCCGTCGAGGAAGTGGCCGAGGTGCTCGGCGTCTCAAAGCGCACGGTCGAGAACGAGTGGAAGATTATCCGCGCATGGTTGCGGCGTGAGCTTGGCGGGGAACGGGCAACGTGAGTATTGACGAATATGGCCGTGTAAAGGATTTGTTCCTGCGGGCGTGCAGTCTCGATACAACGGCCCGGCAGGAACTGCTCGACAAGGAATGCGCCGGCAACTCGGCTCTGCGGGCGCAAGTCGAATCTTTGCTCGCACACCACATCTCGCAGACCGTGCTGGACAGCCGCGGCCCAGCTGCGGCCGCCAGCGCGAGCACGACCCATTCCTTCGGCGGCATGCTACGTCGCACGGCGCAACTGCTCGTCGAAGATGCACGCAACCACCGGAAGACCTACCTCGCCGCGACTTTGGCCATGGTGCTGTTGATCGCCGGCGGTATTTGGGCGCATTACGGAATTGAAGCCGCGATGCGAACCGTGTTGCGCGACGAATTGAAAACAGTTCTCGAAGCCGACGTCACTGCGCTCCGCATGTGGCTCAAGGACCAGCAGTCCGAGGCCGAGCGGTGGGCGCGTCAGCCGGACGTGCGCGACCAGATTGCCGAGCTCGTCGCCCTGACACGCGGACTTCATCCGGTGAACGAACTTCCTGATATCCTCGCTCGCTCGAAAGCTATGGTCGAGCTGCGTGAAGCTTTGCAGGTCTACATCGAGGAAGAAGAGGAGCGGACCACGTATGCCGTGACAGACCGCGCGGGCCTCGTGCTGGCCGCCCCTGAGAATGCCGAAGTGGGGCAACACTTGAATTCGGCGGGCATGGCAGACATTGCCTATGCCTTTGCGGGAGATACTCGGCTCTCGAAGCCGCACCCGCAAGGCTACTTCGCGCCTGATCGTCCGGTGCTGCGTGACAAACCGATGATTTGGGTGGGAACGCCGGTGTACGACAATGCAGGAAACATCATCGCGGCCCTGAATCTGGGCGTCAGCGCCGACTACCAATTCACGCGGATCCTTTCCGTGGCGCGGCTCGGCCAGTCGGGCGAAACGTACGCCTTTGACGAGCAGGGGTGGTTCCTCTCGGACAGTCGCTTTACCGAGCAATTGAAGTCCCTCAAGCTCATTCCCGACGAGCCTGGGGCGAGGGCGATTTTTAACATGCAAGTGCGCGACCCCGGCGTCGACCTGACGAAGGGGGCTAAATCGCCGACGCCGGCGGCCCTGCAACCGTTGACCCGCATGGCATCACTCGCCATCGCCCAACAAGACGGATGCGACGTCGATGGCTACCGCGATTATCGCGGCGTCAAATCGATCGGTGCCTGGTGCTGGTTGCCCGAATATGGCTTCGGAGTGGGAACCGAGGTCGACTATGCCGAAGCGTATGCGCCGTTGCGCTACCCGTTGAGTGCCTCGTGGTTGCCGCTGGGTGTGCTTATCGTCTCGGCCGGCGGACTGTTGTACTCGGCCCTGCACATCGCCAGCTTGCAGAGACAAATCGGCATCTCCCGGCAATTAGGACAATACACCCTGGAAGAGAAAATTGGCGAGGGGGGCATTGGCGTCGTGTACCGCGCACGTCATTCCATGTTGCGCCGTAGGACAGCCGTCAAGCTTCTCAAACCCGAGCATTTGACACCGGTGGCAATTGCGCGCTTCGAGCGCGAGGTGCAATTGGCGAGCCAGCTGACTCATCCGAATACCATCGAGATTTACGATTTCGGCCGGACGGCGGATGGAGTCTTCTACTATGCGATGGAATACTTGCCCGGCGTTTCGCTCGCGCAATTGATCCAGGTCGAAGGGACGGTCGCTTCAGGCCGCGCCGTCTACATCCTCAAGCAGATCTGCGGTTCGCTGGCCGAGGCGCATGCGATCGGACTCGCGCATCGCGATATCAAGCCGCATAACATCATGCTCTGCGAGCGCGGTGGCCAGGCCGACTTTGTCAAAGTTCTCGACTTCGGTCTAGTCAAAAGCACGTCAACCAGCGAAACCACGGGACTCACGGCCGTCACCGCCTTGGCTGGCACACCGCTGTACATGGCGCCCGAGCGCATCAAAGACCCGCTGGTGACCGATACCCGATCCGATCTCTATGCGCTGGGCGCGGTGGGATACAACCTGCTGACGGGCCGCAGCATTTTTCAATGCGCCAGCGATTTGGACCTGCTCTACCACGTTGTGAACATGATGCCCGAACCGGTCACGCAGTACTGCCCGACGGTGCCGCCCGGATTGAACGATTTGATCATGTCTTGCCTGGCGAAAGACCCGCGACAACGTCCGCAATCCGCGACCGAAATTCTGCAGAAGCTGGACCGCTTGACAGGCTTGACTGTCTGGACGCAAACCGACGCCCGCAATTGGTGGCAGGAGCACGGTGGCGAGATACTTGAGTTGAAGCGCAAGAGCGTTGCTGAGACGGTGGAATTCGTTACGCAGCCAACAGCGGCGCCCAAGTAATACTGCTTTCTTGCCGTGTGCTCTCGGATCGGCCCCTGTTTCAGATCGCATCGCTCGCCAGCCTGTAATGCACCCAGTCGCTGCGTTCGGCGCCGAGCTTGTCGTACAGTCTTTGCGCCGTATGGTTCCCTGCGGCCGTGGTCCATACCAGTGCTGCATAACCATGTTCGCGGGCGTAACGCTGGCAATGTTCGATCAATGCCCGACCGACGCGCTGACCTCTCGCCTCGGGCACAACGTACAAATCGTTCATCAGGCACTGCACGCCGGCCCTCACCGAAGAAAACGGGAAATAGAGCGTGGCAACGCCGATTGCCGCCCGCTGGTCACGTGCTAGAAAGAGCACTCCCTGCGAATGGTCATCGAGAAATCGCGAAAAGTGCCGGCGATTGCGTTCAACGTCGGGCGGCACACCGTAAAATTCCTGGTAGGCGGCCAGCAGCGGCAGTGCATCGTCAAAGTTACTCGCCTTGACCGTTTCGATCATCATGAGTCGCCACGCCCTTTTTTGTGATCAAAAGACGTGAAAGGGACGATGACGCGGCCGCGTAGGTTCGCGCCGGCTGCTCTGGATGTCCTGTGAGCCGGGCGCGTGCCTAGCGCCCGCTGGTTGCGTCTGCCGGTTTGTTCCCCGTCTCTTCCGGCGGGGGCGTGACGGCCGTATACCAGCCGATCATCATTTCATCCCACGTTTGCTCGCCAAAGAAGACCCATTTCGTCGGGTCAGGATTCGACAGGTTTTCCGCCGAGTTGTCGTACGTGGCGAAACAGCGCAACTGGGTCCCCTTGGGCATCAGCTTCGGCTCGGCCAGTACGTAGTCGATCTGCCAATTGAAATCCCACTTCGGCACGTCCAACAGCACCTCTCGTTTGCCATTGGGGTACCAGGCTTCGTAGCGGAACGACTTGCCGCGCATGTGCATGTGCGGCGTCAGGAAAAGCAGCAAGCGATCATCGGTAAAGCGATGCATCGAGAACGATTTGAAATTCGCTGCTCCGGGTGGAATAGCGATGCCGAAATTGACCGCCCATCCCGACTCCACTTCCTGCTTGACCTCTTTCGCATCGCACAATTTCAGCCCCAGCGAGCTGAGGTCCTGCTGCGGACGGCCATTCGAAGTGTAATGCACCTGCATGATGATCTTCGAACCGGCAGGAATCTTCTTGGCCTGCCCCTTATTCACTTGGCGCGGCGGCGCGCCAGGTGCATACGCCGCGAGCAGCGACCCGCGACCGATCTCGAGCGGCTGTCCCGGCGGATGCAAAAAGACCAGGATGTGATGCACGACGGCATGATTGCCGGGGCGCGCTTCGCTGGCGACCGACCACTTATCCTCGGTGAAACCTGGATCTATCACGAAGTGCTGGTAATCGATCTTCCCCTCGGCCGGAACCTGGAACGGTTCGTCGCGCATTTTGAAGACAACGTCCGGCGTGGGAATATTCCAGCCCTCGCTGTAAGTGCGTGCCGGTGGCAAATCGCGGGGATCCCCTTCGGGACAGCCGGCCTTTACCCAGGCGGCGATTTGCTCTTTCTCTTCGTCCGACAGCCGCGGATCGTTACTGAAGTGCCCGTGCTTGGGATCAGCAAACCACGGCGGCATGCGCCCCTGGTCCACGACTTCGCGGATCGTGTCCCCCCAACCGACGACGTCGGCATACGTCACCATCGAGAAGGGACCAATTTCCCCCGGCCGATGGCATTCCACACAACGCTCCTGAAAGATTTTGGCGATGTGCTTCGCGTAGGTGACGGTCGCCGATGAATCGGGTTGAGTCACGCGCCCGATGAAGCAACCCGGTGCGGACAACTCGGGCTGAGAAACTGCGTTGCCAGCCAGCAACTCGTCGATCGCGGTGGCCAGGTCGCGACGGCTGGCCTGGGCGCGTTGTTGCGCCACTCCGAATTGATCGTCGATGCGCCCGTGGTAGCGGACAACTCTCTGGTCATCCAGCAAAAATACTTCGGGGACGCGCAGCGCCCCAAAGCGGTCGGCCACGACGTTGTTCGTGTCTTTCAGCAACGGAAACGTCACGCCGTGCTCGCGTGCGAACTCCGCCATCTCCGCGGGGGTATCCTGCACGTTCGAGTCGATGCCCACGATGCGCACACCGCGCTCCGCATAATCGGCGGCCAATTGTTCGAGCCGCGGGCCGTAAAGCCTTGCCAGCGGGCACTCGGTCCCCAGGAAAGCGACCACCACGAGACGTGCGTCCGAGAGGTTCGCCAGCCCAAATTGCTTACCTGCCGTGTCCGGCAAATCGAAATTCGGAGCAGGTTGTCCTACCAGCTTCGGCTAGGTCTTCTCACCAGAATGCGAAGCGTTTTCGGCGCCGCGCGAAGCGTTAGCCGCGAGCAATAACGCGGCACTCGCTAACAGGCTCAGACCCCAAGACAGCCGGATTTTCGCGTGCATCGCAATGCCCTCAATTCAGGTTCAACTTCCGCGGCAGTGTCCGGTAGATGCCGATCAACCGCCATTTAGGTTGCCGCCGGTTGACCAATCTTGCATTCGCTTCCACTCTTTTCAGTTTGATTCACTCCGCGCGACGGGCCAATGCCGGCATAAGCGACTACGGCCCGCACTAGCTCCTGCGCCAGAACATCCATCTCCGGACCGTCGAGCTCGCCTAACTGCAACTTCAATTCCACGGTGCATAGGACCATGGAAAGGCCGGCTTCCACCGCCAGTTCGGGATCCGGGTGGCCGACTTCTTCTCGCCGGGCCGCGACCAGCTCTTTCAAACGTCGGGCGGCATGATGTCGTGCTTGTTTCCAAACCTGGCGAAACCGTTCATCGGAACAGGCCCTGGCGGCGAACGCGCGCAACAAACCCTGCCGCTCGCGATGTAGTTGAACCAAAAACGGAACGGCAGTCGCGAGTACCGCATCGAGCGACTCGTTTTGCCAACGGGCCGGATCGAACATGGCGTCCGTTAAGGCTGCCAGTTCCTTGCGAAAACGCTCGTAGAGACATCCCAATAACGCGTCCTTATCGGGGAATCGCGCATAAAACGCCCCCACTGAGGACCGGCTCTGGCGAACGATTTCTCCAACCGAGATATCCTCGAAGCGGCGCTGCATGAGCAATGACTCGGTCGCGTCGAGAATGCGCGCGAGCGTCTCTTCGCTCCGCGCTTGCGTGCGGGGATGGGCCCATTTCACCGACGATGTCGCGACAGCAGTCATGAAACGGCTTTACCGAGGTGAATTCAGAAACAGAATCTGATTCTATTTTCTCCCATCGGATCAGTCAATCGATATCTCGTTTGATTGAAACCGAAACCCCTACGCTCTCTGGGGCTGGGCAAGCAGGCGTTTGAGGTCGGTGAACGCCACGGGCTTGATCAGGTGCCCATCGAATCCGGCCTCTTTCGACTTCTGGCGGTCCGAATCTTGCCCCCAGCCCGATATTGCAATGATCGTCATGTCTTGCCCCCACGGCTGTCGGCGGATTGCTTCGCACACCTCGTAGCCGTTGAGCTGCGGCAAACCAATGTCCAGCAGCACGACCTCGGGCCGATAATCCTCGGCTGCCTGCACAGCCTCGAGCCCATCGTGCACGGTGCGGACTTCATGGCCAACGATCTTTAACAGGCGGGCCATCGACAGGGCCGAGTCGCGATTATCGTCAACAACCAGAATGCGACGCGCGGAGCGGGTTTCGTCGGTGGTCGACGGCGCAACCGCCGGGACATCGCTGCTTTCTGCGAGCACGGGCAGGGTGACGACGAACTCGCTTCCCGCGCCGGCGCCCTCGCTGTAGGCTCGCACCGCTCCGCCATGCATCGACACGAGGCGCTGCACCAATGTTAAACCGATGCCCAAGCCGCCTTGCGCACGCTCCAGCGCTCGATCAACTTGCACGAAGAGCTCAAACACACTGCGCAACTTATCCGCAGGAATGCCGATGCCCGAATCCTTTACGGAGACGCGCACTTCGTTGTCTTCGCGCTTGACCGTGACCGCGATTCGTCCCCCCGGATCGGTGTATTTGCAGGCGTTGTGTATCAAATTGCTGAAGATCTGCACCAGCCGCACTGCATCAGCGTCCAAGTGAATCGGCGTGTTCGGTAGATCAAATTCAAGTTTATGCCCTGCGTCCTGCACGGCCGCACGGCAGGTTTCAACTGCCTGTTGTATGATCGGGGCCAGTTCGAGGCATTGCTTGCGCAACGATAACTTGTCGCGCGTGATGCGGCTCACGTCGAGCAGATCATCCACGAGCCGCACCAGGTGTCCCAGCTGACGCTGCATCGTCTGACGCGCTGATTTACGCTGAACGACGTCCGCGTCGGCGAGCTCCATCACCTCCAGCATGCTCGATAGCGGCGCCAAGGGACCGCGCAGTTCGTGAGCCAAGGTCGCGAGGAATTCATCCTTGCGACGGTCTTGCACGCGGAGAGCTGTTTCTAAGGCGAGCTGCGCGCTGATATCCGTGTTCGTGCCGATCCAACGGACGATGCGTCCCTGCTCGTCGCGAAGCGGCATGGTGCGCGTCAGAAACGATCGAAAAACTCCGTCCGCGCCACGCAGCGGGAATACCATGTCAAACGGCACTCCCGTAATTAACGATTTTTGATACGCATCCATGACTTGCGGCAACACCGCGGGATCATGCACGCTTTGCCACCCCCATCCCTCGACCTGCTCGGGCGTGGTGCCGGTATACTCGTACCAGCGCTGGTTGTACCACTCGATCGAACCATCCGGCCTGGCGGTCCAGGCCAACTGCGGCAGCGTATCCGCCAATGCCCTCAGTTGCTGCTCGCTGTCGCGCAGCGTAACCTCTGAAAGCTTTCGGACGGTGATGTCCTGCACGGTGTGGATCAGGCGGACGGCTCGCCCGGCGTTGAAAAACACCTTCCCGTTTGCTTCAATCCAGCGCGACTTCTTATCCCGCGAACTGATGACGCGAAATTGCGCCGAGTAGCGGGCGTCTCGCGGAGACGCTCGCGCCCTGGTCAGGGCTGCGTGGAAGCCTGCTTGATCGTCCGGATGGACACTCGCGACAACCGCGGCGATCGTCAGGGGTGCGGATGGATCGATGCCCCACAGATCGCCCGCGCGCTCGTCCCATTGAATGCGGCCCGACTGCAAATCGTAATCCTGAATCCCAAGTTGAGCCGCGCCTTTGGCCAGCTGCAGCTGGTCTTCTCGGTCGCGCAGCGCCGATTCCGCTTCCTGCAGCAGCATGCGTACTTGAGTTTCTCCCTCGCGTTGCACGACAACCGCGTCGACCCCGTCGGTGGAGATTGCATGCAGCACGGCCTCGGCTTCCTCCAGCCGTTGGCGGAGTGCCAAGTTCTCTTCCTGCAGTTCAGCTAATGTCGGCTTGCTCATGGGGATCGCTACGTTCTGGGGCGCAGTTGCAAGCCGACTAAGGTTCGCTCGGTATCTGACAAGTCCCCGATGACGCGGCAAATCGGGTCTGGCAGCTTGCGCACCAGCGTCGGAATCGCCACGATTTGCTCATCTCGGGCCAACTTGGGGTTTTGCAACAAATCAATGACCTCGATCCGGTAACGCCCGGGCAAATGCTCTTCGCACAGGCGTTGCAGATTCTGGAATGCGGCCATGCTTTTGGGAGTTTGGCCGGCTACATACAGCCTCAATTCCCACTCCATGTCGGGCCCGGCACCCAGGAGTGCACCACTTTCTGAATTTGACATGCCCAAGTCCTTAAGCTTGTTCCTGATAGTGGTCGTATTCACTGTTTGCCTCCGCCGAGCGACGGCGGATCATTGTCCAGGGGAACACCTGCCACTGCGCCTCGACGACGGGCTAGAGCACTGCGATTCTCGCTGATGACCCGTTCGCGTTCGTTATCCTCGTTAGACAGCAATTGAGTTTCTTCTTCGACCGTCTCAAACTCTGCCTGCAGGTTCGCCAACTGCGCTTTCAGCGCGTTCCGCTTTCGCTCCAACTCGCGTTGCTTGCGCGCGGTTGCCTGCCGCCGCTCGATAACAGCCGCCTTTTCGCGGGCCTCCTGCGCCACGCGCAGGGAACCGGTCAGCACGCCCTCGGGCCCCTGGTACACTTCCAACAACTCGATACCTTGCGGCGTCAAACGGAACTCTCGAATCTGGTTGGAATGCGGCATTCCACGCGACTTCAAAACGTAAATCCCTCGATTACGTTCGCCCCCCAACTCGATGTCGCGCAGCAGGATCCAAGTATCGATGAGCGACGAGATTTGGACTTCGGTCCCTTCCAGCACCTGCCCGCCACCGGTCAGGCTGGTAAAGAAGGCCGTGATCTGTTGGGACTTTAAAAAATCGACCAAGCGCAACAGCATCGCGCTGACCTCTTGAGCAGAGCCGCTGGCCGTGAAGTTGCTCAGCGGGTCGATGACCACAAGCTGCGGCTCTTGGGTTTCCACCAGCTTGTGGATGCGCACCAGGTGCGCTTCCAGGCCGTGCAAACTGGGGCGGGCTGCATGGACAAGCAACAGCCCTTGCTGAATCCAAGGCTCGAGGTCAATTCCGATCGAGCGCATGTTGCGCACAATCTGATCGGGGGATTCCTCGAAGGAAAAATAAAGGCAGCGCTCGCCCCTACGGCAAGCGGCGTCGACCAAGTGCGCTGCGAGACTGGTTTTGCCGGTGCCGGCGGTTCCGGTGACCAGAACGCTGCTACCGCGGTAATACCCCTTGCCGTCGAGCATCTCGTCCAGTCGTGGAACGCCGGAAGATATCCGTTCTCGACTTACATTATGCTTGAGGCCCATCGACGTAATCGGCAGGACGGATATCCCGTTTTCATCGATCAGAAACGGATACTCGTTCGTCCCGTGATGCGTGCCACGATATTTCACAATGCGGATGCGGCGCGTCGAGAGTTGATCGCTGACCCGATGGTCGAGCAAAATCACACAATCCGAAACGTACTCTTCCAACCCTTGCCGCGTGAGTTGGCCATCGCCGCGTTCCCCCGTAATCACAGTGGTCACGCCACGATCCTTCAACCAGCGGAAGAGTCGGCGCAGCTCGGACCTGAGGATCGAGGGATTCGACAGGCCGCCAAACAGAGTCTCGATGGTATCGAGGACGACGCGGCGCGCACCGACCGAATCAATCGCCAGGCCAATGCGCAGAAAAAGCCCCTCCAGATCGTAATCGCCCGCTTCCGCGATCTGGCTCCGCTCAATATGAATGTGGTCGACGGCCAGCTTTTGGTCCGCCACCAGCTGATCGATATCAAAACCGAGCGAACGGACGTTCTGTGTCAGTTCCAGCGGCGTCTCTTCAAAAGCGATAAAGACCCCTGGCTCGCCAAACTCGACGGCGCCGCGGACCAGAAACTCCATGGCCAACAATGTCTTACCGCAACCCGCACTGCCGCAAACACGGGTCGGCCTTCCTTTTGGCAAACCGCCCGCCGTGATCGCGTCTAATCCGGCAATTCCGGTGGGAGATTTTTCCAGTGTTGGCGTGCGCTCCTGCGACGCCGCCCCATTACTGCTGTTCTGCATGCCTAAATCGTGCATCACGCGGTTCGACCCCGGGGATCCCTGTCGTTTACAAAGGCACTGCAATTGGAAGCTGAACTGCCACGGTGGCTGCATTGCGGCCACCTCGTAACCAGTTGCGCCCAGAAAAGCCGATCATAGCGCCATTGTTCGGGCGAACATTGCAGGGAGTATGCCAAAGGGGCGCAAAGTGCCGCTTCACATGCCCCATGCCATCGCAAAATCAATTGCGCGCTTGAAGAAGGTCGACGCAGGATCGACC
>CAMFLN010000043.1 GCA_945957305.1 uncultured Planctomycetaceae bacterium
AGCCTGGCCTGATGGTGCTGCTGGAGGGCCGGCCGGTGACGGTGATGACGCTCGAGGTCGTCGAGGGGCGCATCAGGAACTGCTACGCGATTCGCAATCCGGAAAAGCTCGCGCGCATCGTACTACCAGGCTGATCCAGCGGCTGATCGGATGCGAATAACGTGCGAATTTCGCGGGAAGCGGCGCGCGGCAAATTATGCTTCGTGCGAAGAAGGCCGGGAGGCTTGCTCTTCCGGCGCGGTTTGTTGCACACGATCGCCTGTGGTCGGCGGGAGCGCGCGATCCACCAGGGGCAACCGTACGATAAACTCGCAACCATGCCCCACGCCCTCGCTGTGGGCCGTTACCATGCCGCCATGCAATTCGACGATGGGCTTGATAGCCGACATGCCGATATTGCCGTGCCCCTGCCCTCCGCTATCCAAGGAACTGGTGGGTTGAAACAGTCGGTCGAGAGCCTCGGCCGATAGGCCGGCGCCCGTGTCTTTTATCCGCAACAACGCCGCTCCGTCGCGTTCGTTGACAGTGAGCCAAATTTGGCCACCGGGGTCGGTGCTGCGAATGGCATTGTTGAGCAGGTTGTAGACGACGCGTTCGACACGCGCCGCATCGCCGTCGATCCACACAGGAGCTTTGGCCACGCTGATGTTCAGCTCGCGTCCAGACTGAGCCGCCATGGATCGCACCCCGGCCGCAGCCCGGTTGGCAATCTCGACGAGGTCGACTTTCTTTTTCTGCAAAAGTATACCGGCCTGGCTGCTGCGAAACACGTCGAGCAAGTCGTCCAGCACTCGACCCAGTTGCGAGGTTTCTTGCTTCACGACGTCCATGGCCGAAGCCATCTCGGACGCGGTGGCCGCGATGCTATGAAACGAGGCAGCGCTGGCGATGGGGATCAGCGGCCTGCGCAACTCGTCAGCCAGCAGACCGAGAAAATCCTCCCGGCGACGATCCACATCGCGCAATTCTTCTGACAGTCGGCCCAACTCCTGTTGCAGGCGTTTACGCTCGGCGGCGAGTTCTCGCGCCTGCGTCCCGTACACCTCTTCGGTCTGCTTCGCCTCGTGGCGCGCGCGCCAAAACTTCCCTCCCAGGGCAACGATCGGAATTCCCAACGCCAGGTACGTGACTATCGCAATATAGTTGTACGCGTCGACCACCATGAGACTGTAGCGCGGCGACATGAACAGAAACATGGCCAGGGGTAAGCTGCCGACCAGCACGAACAAGGCGGGGCCCACTCCGCCCAGCCAGGCGGTGCCGATCAGCGCCGCCATGTAGGTCATGTACGCTTGCCGGTCCCCCAGCAAGGGATCGAGCGCGGAACGCACGAGCGTTGCCACCGCCAGTCCGAGCGCCGCGCCCAGGTAGGGGCGCAACCGAACCCAGCGAGGGTGCAATTGCTTGGAGTTGAAATTCATGACTGCGCTTGTTGACCGAGGGATGGAAGATCGGAACGGTGAGATACAACCGACATCTGCCCGAGCCCGCCGTCACGGGTCGCAGGGAACCGTAAAAGCTGGCGACCGCTCCGCCTATTCACCCAGAAGAAGTGAATCATTAGTCTAGCTATCGTTTTCAAGGGCCGCAAACAACTTAAACCCGAAAATCCCCATCAGGTTCCGCCACTCTTTGCGGACTCGTCCTCGGAAAAAGCCATTCCCCGGTTCCTTTGACTTGCTGGTCATAGCAGTCACAGCGATTATTCCGACAACAGTCGACCCACCAAGGGGTGGGGGCAGTGGGTGGGCGAGCCGCGATGAAGGATGTGGGGAAGTCACAGTTTTTATCGCGTTCCTGCAGATATCGCGGCGGAATATGATCGTGGCTCGCGACTTTTCCCTAGCCCCCTGAGGGCTCGACGACACCGCGGTAGTTTATGCGCCGAGCGTTATAGCGCGCGGACGCGACATAACGGCACGATATAATCGGGCCGCACATTCGAGCGGCGTCCCAGCGGCGCACGCAACGTGAGCCCACTTCGGAGGATTTGTCTCATGGCAGGTCTAGGTTCTGCTTTTTCGCGACGTTGTTTTCTGGGAAGCATGGCCGTCACGGCCGCGGCCTTCACGACCAAAGGCGCCTTTGCCGAAGAGTTGGTGCAGACGCCTCAACAAACCGAGGGACCGTTCTATCCCGACAAGCTGCCGCTCGATACCGACAACGACCTGCTCATCATTAACGACGACATCACTCCGGCCGTGGGCGAAATCACGCATCTCGGCGGGCGAATCCTCGACGCCCGCGGCAATCCGTTACGCAACGCGCTGGTCGAAATATGGCAGGTCGACAATCACGGTGCTTACCTGCATACGCGCAGCGGCAATCGCGATGCGCGCGATAACAACTTTCAGGGTTTCGGACGTTTCCTCACCGGTTCAACCGGCGAATATTACTTCCGCACGATCAAGCCCGTGAAGTATCCCGGCCGGACGCCGCACATTCATTTTGCCGTGAAGTCCCAGGGGCACGACAAGTTCACCACGCAGTGCTACATCAAGGGCGAGGCGGCCAATGAGCGCGATGGCGTATATCGCGGGATTCGCGATCCGCAGCAGCGCGCCGCGGTGACGATCGACTTCGCACCGATTCCGCAATCGAAGATCGGCGAATTGGCCGCCCGCTTCGACATTGTGCTGGGCTTTACGCCCGCAGACCCCGCCTAAACGCGCAACGGCCGAAATCGCGCTGCAGCACGCGTGAATCCGCTGCGGCGAAAAGGCTTGTTCGTCGCAGTTAGCCGCGCGTGGCTCGGCCGCCGCGCGGTTCGTCGCCGCGCAAACGGGTGGGGGCGACGCTAGGCGACGAGTGCGGTGGCACAGGGAGGGCATGCGGCTGATCGGCGCGAGCTGTTGCTCGGCCCGGCTCACGGTCGACCTCGGGTGTCGCCCCTGTGGGAGACAGGCCCCACTTCGACAGCCAGCGCGCATACGCTCTTCCGTGGCGCCAGGCATCTTTGGAAAACAGTCGCCGGCTGGCGCGCTGCTCGTAATGAAAGCAGCGCGTGTCGCCATTGAAGAGGACCTGCCAGCCCGCCTTCCACATGCGCAAGCAGTAGTCGACGTCTTCGAAGTACTTCACGTATTGCTCGTCGAACAAGCCGACGTCGCGGACGGCCTCGCGGCGAACAAGCAGGAAGCAACCGCTGGCCCAATCACAAGCGAAACTGCCGTCGAGCGGTTGTTCTTCGTACAAATGATCGCGCGCCGCTGGCGCGAACAGTCCTCCGCAGCCTAAACGCCGCGCCGCGATCGCCTGCCAGGTCGGAAAACGTCGCGCCGGATAGCCATACGTGCCATCGGGGTGATAGATCCGGCAGATGCTCAACCCGCACCGCGGATGCCGATCCATGAACGCGACCATTCGCGTCAGGCATTCGTCGTGCGCG
This sequence comes from uncultured Planctomycetaceae bacterium, assembly GCA_945957305.1. Classification (GTDB taxonomy): domain Bacteria; phylum Planctomycetota; class Planctomycetia; order Pirellulales; family JACPPG01; genus JACPPG01. Next base: position 3,389 of record CAMFLN010000043.1, read on the forward strand.
TCGAAATACATGTCCGTGTTGAGCAGCAACGTATAGCGCGCGTCGCTCACGGAGAGAATGCGATTCAGATTCGCCGCGTAGCCCAGCGCGCGCGAGTTGGCTATGACCTTCGCTTGTGGAACCAGCCTGGTCCAGGTTGCGACCCCGTCGGCTGAGTCGTTGTCGACCAGCAGCAGGCGCAGCGCCAGCCCCTCGGCCGAGGCGGCCAATGACGCCACGAGCGGCGTCATGTAATGCCGTTCGCCGCTGTAGATCACCCCCACGTCGAGATCGATGGTTCCCCTTCCCATTTCCTCTGCGATTATCGCCCGAGGTGGCTCGACCGCCACGCGCCGCATACTGTGATTGGTGTCGACGCGTAAGCTGAGTGGCATAAAGTCTTTCTTGCAGCGAATGGCTGCGGTAAACCACGCAATGCACGCGGCCAAACACAGTCGTTGGGGGGGCGTAACGTAGCCGTTAAAGTCGAGCCGGTCAACGCCGAGCCCCAGGGCGGCAAGGTCCGCTTGCGGGGCTAAACCCCTCAGAACGGCGCAGGTAGGAATTCTCCGCACTCTCTGCGCGCGGGCGCAAGTGCGCTGCTGTCACCGACACACTGCTAGGCAAGCTAGCAGTGGCACCCCTTTGGTATCGACGAAGGGGTGTGAAACTGGCCCTGGCTTTAGGCGGCCCGATCGCCGGGAATGACGTCGCTCAGCGGACCGTTTGCGACAAGCTGTCCCCGGTCGAGCAGCACGGCGCGGTTGCAGAGGGCGCGCACCGTCGCCAGATCGTGCGACACCAGCAAGATGGCCCGGCCGGCGTGCGCCAATTCGCGTATCTTCTGCTGGCAGGATTGCTGAAACTCGCTGTCTCCGACGGCGAGCACTTCGTCCAGCAAGAGCAAGTCGGTTTCGAGATGGGCTGCCACGGCAAAAGCCAACCGCAGATACATACCACTCGAATAGCGCTTCACCGGCAGTTCCAGAAACTCCGCAACACCTGACATGGCGACAATCGCATCAAAGCGGCGGCGGATTTCCGCCCTCCGCATGCCGAGAATGGCGCCACTGAGATAAATGTTTTCCCTGCCGCTCAGTTCCATGTGGAAGCCGGTGCCAATCTCCAACAAGGCGCCGATTCTGCCGTGCACGACCGCATGTCCGGTGGTGGGCTCTGTAATCCGCGCGAGAATCTTCAGCAGTGTGCTCTTGCCTGATCCGTTGTGGCCCAGAATCCCGCAAACTTCGCCCGCCGCGACTTCGAGCGATACATCGTGCAGGGCCCACAACTCATTCGCGGCAGCAGCAGCGTCGCTCGCTGCGGGCGTCGCGCCACGCGTTCCACAACCCACCATTCCACTGACCCAGTCGCGCAATGTCGCATGCCGCCTTGCATTGCGCGTGCACCGGTAACGCTTGCCGAGTTGCTCGATCCGTAAAATCGTCTGTGACATGTCGCTTAGATCGTGTCGGCTATGGTGCGTTCAGTAATACGGAAAAACCATATGCCGCTTAGCGATAGCCCGAGCGCCACCGCGGTCGACACTAGCAAAATGCCTGCGGAGGGGGCTGGCGTTCGCAGCAGGATGTACCGAAACATTTCGACGGCTGCCACCAGCGGATTGAGCGCAGCCCACGGACGCCAGGTGGGTGGAACCAGCTGTAAGGAATAGACGACCGGCGTCGCGTACATCCACAATTGCATCAAGAACGGCAAGGCATGGCGCACATCGCGATAGCGCGCATTGAGCGCTGCGAGCCAACAGCCGGCGCCCGCCCCGGTCAGCAACACCAGCGCCAGCGGCAACGGCAATAGCAACAGCCGTGCGCCAGGCAAAATGCGATACCACGCCAATAGGACCAGCGCGAGCGCTAGGCTGACGGCGAAGTCGAGCAATGCACTCAGCACGCTGGATACGGGGAGCAGCAACCGGGGGAAGTAGACCTTGGTTATCAGGTTGACATTGCCCACCAGGGACTGCGCCGCGGCGGTGAGACCGCTGGCGAAAAGCATCCAGGGAAGCAAGCCCGCCAGGCAAAACGCGGGATAAGGCGCGCCCTCGGAATCGAGATGCGCGAGCCGGCCGAAAACGACGCTGAACACGCTGATCGTCGCCAAGGGCTGCAGCAATGCCCAGGCAATCCCCAGCAAGGTTTGCTTGTAGCGGACTTTGACGTCGCGCCAGATGAAAAAACCCAGCAGCTCGCGCTGTCGCCACAATTCGGCCAGATTGGCCCCCGGCCACCCTGAGTTCGCTTGCAGGCGAATCACGGGGAACTGCGCGGCGGGACAATTCATTGCCTGGCCGGCTTCCGACCCGCGCTGCGCGTCGCCAATGCTCGCGCGGCGCATGCCAGTCGCAGAACGAGTCGAAGACGGCATGGCGAATCGCCCCTTCTGAAATTCACGCCGCCTGACGATAGAACGCGACAGGCACCTGAATGAAATCGATTCCCAGTCCTGTTGGGGCCGCGACTTCGTTGGCCGACTGCCAATGCTGCGCCAAGCTTTCGAGCAGCGCTGTCAACTTGGGCATCAGGTTGTGCGGCACACTGACCCCCTGCAAATTGAGCAAGTGCATCTGGCAAAACGAACCGTCAGGTCGTGTGAAGGCCAGCACCAGTGGATGGCTGGAGGTGGATTCAGCCCGCGCTTGTGGGTTGCGCCACGAATAGCGCACCTGGGTGGCCCGACTGGCCAGCAACAGCTCGAACCCGTCGGCGCACCGCACGGTCTCGTCGGCCAGGATTGCTTCCCACACGCTGCGCCAGTCCGAGACGACCAGTTCGGTCGTGGGCTCGGGGCTGCGCAGCAAGGGCCGGCGGCCGGCCACCTCGGCGCCGCGGCGCCAGACCGCGGCGAGTTGTTCTCGCGCCAGCGCAACTTCGTGATGCCCAAAGGCGCGCGTCCGCACCAGAACCCCGATCAGCACCACGGCTGTAATCCACCCAAGCCACTCGAAACTCAGCAGCGTGGCCGCGGTTGCCGCAGCGCCGGTCGTCAGGCATAGGGCGCCAATGATGCACAGGGCCTGCCAATTGGTCAGCCCACGCTCAAGCAAGCGGTGATGAATGTGCCCTCGATCGGCGGAGTCGAAGGGGCGACCCGAGAGCTTGCGCCGCACGATGGCAAAGACCGTGTCGAGCATCGGAATGCTCATCACCACGGCAGGGACAGCGATCGACAAGGTGGCACTGGTCTTGAGCGCTCCCTGCATGCTGATCATCCCCACGACGAGCCCAATCACCATGCTGCCGGAATCACCCAGAAAAATGCTTGCGGGAGGCAGATTGTAGGCCAGGAACCCTGCCAACGAGCCGGCCAGCACCAGCGCCACGATCGCGACATCACCATGCCCCGTGTTCACGGCAATGATGCTCATCATCACCGAGGCACAGATGCCCACGACCGAGGCCAACCCATCAAGACCATCGAGTAAATTGAGCGAATTAATGCAGCCGACGAGCCAGAGGATCGTCAGTGGCACACCCAGCCAACCCAATTGAATGGGATAACCAAACGCCACCACGCGATCAAAGTAATAGCCCGCCAAGACGACGGGCATGACCGACAAGACCTGCAACAGCAGCTTGAAGCGGGCATTGAGGTCGTAGCTATCGTCGATGCAGCCGACCAGGCACACCAGCCCACAGGCCAGCATCACGGTCGTGGAAAGTTGCGCAAAGGCCGGGCTACCAGCCAATAGCCACCGCGCGGCGAGCAAGCCGGCCACGAGCGCCAGATAAACGGCCACCCCTCCCCATAACGGCACGGGGCGTTCATGTCGCTTTCGCGCGCCGTCAGGCTTGTCGACAACTCCCAGCCGGCGCGCGGCCATCCGCGCCACGGGCGCGAGCGCCAGCGAGGCGATGAGTGCCGCAGCCACGGCTAGTTTCACGGAGTTTTCGGCAACCAGCGTCAGCAGCATAAGAACGTCGTCGGGGAATGGCAGAGGTGAATTAAAACGTGCATCTTGGCGTCCGTTCAGGGAGCAGCGGTTACGGGGCGCGCCGCCTGGTGCAGAACTTTCGTCGCATTATGCGAACGTGCCAACACCAGCATGTTCTTGGTCGGCGTCGGAATTTCTGCGGCCGGAATCAATTCCAAGCCCAATTGCGGTAGGCGGTCGAGCACCGCTTGATACTGCTCGGGCGTTTGTCGCCGCTTCGAGATCACGACGACGTCGGGTTCAATTTCGGCCAGCCAGTTCGCCAGAGCCTCGCCTTCCATTTCGGGAGGGAAGGGCTGGGCCTGGCCTTGCGCGTAGAATCCGACGACCGCCAATTGACTTTCCGATCCGACGATGATCGGGGGAGATTCATACAAGCCTTGAATCCATTTGCCGAGTTGCGCAAGCGACTCGCGGCTCTTGAAATCGCTCGTCACTGCATCGGCGGTGCCGACTAGCGTCACAACGGCCAGTGTGGCCGCAGTAGCTGCCCGCGCGGCTTGCGGCCAGCGGCCGGCTAGCCAGCGTCCCGCCAGGCTCCCGAAATCCGACAGGCCGAGCGCCGCGCTGCGCGTCGAGATGAGCACGATCGTCAGCGCATAACGACTGCTGGCCAAATGCGCAAACCAGAGATGAATCCAGATCCCGGCCAACACCGCCAGCACCACGACGAGCAAGGGCAAATTGTCGCTCCGATGAAACAGCCGAGCCCGCGAGATATAGCCGCCGAACATCAGAATCGCGAACAGCGGCGTCAAACCCCGTTCGCACGTGTTCAGCATCACGGCCGCGGTCTGCCCCACCGTCCAATCGGGCTCACCAGGATGATGCGGTTGAACGACCGTCACAGGCATACCGGCCACGGCCGCCGGAGGCGCCGTTTGGGCAACGATAGGCGCGGCCGCAGGCGCCACGCCTTCTGCTGGGGGCGCGACAGCATCGACCTGCGGTGTACTCTGCCAGGAAAACAGCCAAGCCACGGCCCGCTGCATGGGAGCAACGCGCATGTGCGTCCAGCCAGCTTCCGCTGGCAGCAACAATCCAAAACCGTAGAAGACGAGCGGCACGGCAATCAGGCTGCATAATGCGCCGGCGAGTAATTGCCTGCGGTCGGCCTGCAGATACCACCAGCGCACGCAGGTCCACCCCAACCACGGGGCGAATAAGAACCAACCTTCAAATCGGGTCAGGCAGGTCAGGGCCGTGGCTGCTCCGCCGGCAGCAAAGAACTTCCAATCGACCTCGACCACGGCGCGCCACAAGCAGTACAGCGCCAGTAGAAAAAAGAACCAGAACGAAGGCTCGCGAACGGCTTCAGGGCTCCATTCGATGAGCTTCGGATGCCCTGCGTACAACAGGCAGGCAATGATCGCGACACGATCGTCAAATTGCCGCCTGACCCAGCCAAACAACGGCAACACGGCCAGCGTGGCCAGCAAGACCCCATAGATTTTCGCCGCCGTCTCCCATTCGAATCCCCACCGATGCAAAGTCGCCAGCACCAGCGGAAAAGTGCCCGCCTGCAAGTGGCTGACATCGCCCGGATCGATGCGACCGCGTTCGAGTTCCTCGGCGAGATGAAAGTAGATGACGCCATCGGCACACACCGTGTCGACGCGCCACGCCATGATCGCCCGTGGCACCAGGCAGGCGATCAGCAACAGCGCCGGAATTAGGATGCCGCGTTGCAGATTCGCTCGCTCAGCCTGCGCCGTGGCCAAATAGTTGGGATAATCCGCGGGCGCCGCCTCGGACAGAAGGCCTTGCCAAGTTGCTCGAAGCGATTGGACCATCACTTGCTTCCGGCAGTAACTTGCCGGCTGCCTATTCAAAGCGGATTGCGGAAAACTCCGCACGGGCAAGGTCGCTCGCCCCGTGCGTGACCTGCGTGGCCGCGGATTGCGGATGACCCAATCGCCTTGCATCCGCGGCGATTGACGGTCTCGCCCCCTGGCCCCACTTACTTCGCGATTGTGGCCCAGAGGGTGTACCGCATTGGCGGGTTTGGGACCATATCAGTTCGGCGCATAACGGGTGTGCGTGGCGAACTGCGTAGATTGCGTCGTTTTCTTGCGCCCCCCTGGCTCATCAGCGGCGAGCTAGCAGCGCCGAGGGCGGCGTTGGGCATTGGCGCGAGGGAGCTCCAGCGTGGCGTCGCGCGTGACGACAATTGCCTGCTCTTGCTTTTCACGCTGATCTTGACGGTAGGGCTGTTAACCGGCTATCCCGTCCCCCACGGCGGAACTTTGAATTCTGCGAATGAATTCCTCCTGGGCAGTGCGATATGAATCGCTCCAGCACACGACAGGCCTCCTCGCGCCGCATGGGGTCGCAGCTCGCGCCGACGCCGCAGAATGATCCTCGGCCCGCACGTCATCGTCTGTTCCTGTTGCGCTCGCGCTGGCTATGGTGCGGCATCGCAGCACTCGGACTGGCCGCCTGGGCAAGCAGCGTGCGACTCTCGACGGGTCCCGCCGCAGGCGCCTCGTTCGCAGGCGCTGCGACAATGTCACCCAGCAACTCCGCTTCCTTTCGCGTGGCACTGTTCAACATTCACGGCGGCCGCGGCATGGACCAGCAGCGCGATCTGACGCGCACCGCGCAAGAATTGCACGGCTTCGACATTGTCGGCCTGACGGAAGTGCTAGGCGCCAAGCTCTGGTGGCAAACAGATCAATGCCAGCAGTTGGGCGAGGCGCTTGGTCTGAATTGGTTGTTCGCTCCGACGGAGTTTCGCTGGTGGGATGGTTCCTTCGGCAACGGCATGCTGTCCTCATGCCCGGCTACAGCCTGGCAGCGCATTCCGTTTCCGCGCGCTGGAGCCCATACCCATCGCAATATGGTACTGACCACTTTCAACGTCGGCGGGCGCGAGGTCAGGGTCGTACTGACACACCTCGACAGCCGCGACAATGCCCGACGCCGAGAGCAACTTCGCACGGCAAGCGCGCTGTTCTTAGCATTGCAACCGCCGGCCATTCTGATGGGAGACTTGAACTCGCTGCCGGAAGACCCGCAATTGCAAAGCCTGCTGGCTGCACCGGGAGTGATCGACGCCCT
>CAMFLN010000044.1 GCA_945957305.1 uncultured Planctomycetaceae bacterium
GGGCCGGACTTGAGTCGCGAGGGAGGGCGGCGCAGCAACGATTGGCACGCCGTGCATTTCTTTCGCCCGCAAAGCGTCTCGGCTGATTCTCCTATGCCCCAATACCCTTGGTATTTCGACGGAGCGCCCGATAAGCCGAACAAACGAGGGCTGGCCCTGCTGACCTACGTGCAGTGGCTGGGCTCGTGGCTGGAAAGCTATCCGTACTATGAGAATTACGTCGCGATCGAACAGCAGGAGGCCGCGCCATGAGCGTTAAACAGCAAAAGACATTCAGCCGCCGCCTGCTCGGGCTGCTGTTGGCCCTAGCGATTTTGGTGCCCAGCTTATGGGGCTTTGGCAACAAGTTCGTGGAGCTCATCAGGATCTATCGTGGCGACGTCGATGGGGCCTTTGCCGTGGCGCCGATCACGAATTACATCCTGGCCAGCACAGGGTTTTTGTTTCTCTTCTTCTGGGCGGCCGCGAACGGCATGTTTCGTGATATCGAACGTCCCAAGTACATGCTTTTGGAAAACGAGCGACGGCTGGACGCTCCGCAACGCCGGCGTTTCTGGCAGAACGAGGAGAATCTTCATGTCCGAAGGTGAATATGCTCCGGCCGAAGTCGAGCACCAATTCCATAACTATACGACCAATCGCATACCGTGGTATGTGCGGCTGGTGTGGATCGGTTTCTGGTGTTTCGCGATCTACTACACCATTCGCTATCTGTTTCCTGATCTGCAGCATGAGCTGATCACACCGCGATGAGCACGCTGCGCCCACGCAGTCAAGATCACGAGCGCGAGTGTTGCGCTTTTTGCGGACTGCCCCTGGCACAGCCGTGGTGGCCCGGCACCAGGAAAAGAGGGGCCGAGGTTTCGCTTTCCGACGAGCCGCGCTACTGCTGCTACGGTTGTGCCTTGGCGCAAGCTGCGACCCACTCGGGATCATCGGGCGGCGAGCTACGAGCGCTCCTCACCCGCTTGGGACTGGCGATCTTCTTGACCATGAATGTCATGGTCTTCAGCATGGAACTCTGGACGCAGGACGTTTATGCCGGCGATCCGGGAGCAACGAGCTCATTATCCGAACCGCTGCGCGACGTCTTTCGTTACCTCTGCCTGCTGTTGTCGTTGCCTGTGGCTGCGCTGTTGGGCCGGCCGATCGCCAAAAATGCTTGGGAAAATCTGCGCCGCGGCGGTCCGAGCACAGAGTTGTTGATTGTCCTGGGGGTGTTGGCCGCCATGGTCTATTCGACCATTAGCGTCTTTCGCGGTAGCGGACATATCTATTTCGAGGTGGCCTGCGTCGTGCTCGTCATGGTGACGATTGGACGCTGGCTCGACGCGACCGGAAAGCTGCAGACCACGGCTGCCTTGGACGCCTTGGCGAAATTGCTGCCGGACCAGGTGCGCCAGGTGACCGACACCGGCGAGCTCCTCGTTCGCCCGGCCGACATCGCAGTCGGCGACCGGTTGCGGGTGTTGGCCGGCGAACGCTTTGCGTTTGACGGCGAAATATTGCGCGGGTTCGCGGACGTCGACGAGCAGATCATCTCGGGAGAGAGCCGGCCGCTGAGCAAGGGGCCCGGCGACGCCGTCCATGCCGGCAGCACGAATGTCGACGGAGATTTGCTCCTGCGCGTTACTGCGGAGCTGCGCGACGGAACATTACAACGGATGATCAACCTGGTACGCGAAGCGCGCACCTCGAAGGGATATTATCAGCGCCTGGCTGATCGCGTGTCGCTAGGGTTCTTGCCCGTGATTGCCATGGTCGCCATGGTTGCCTTTGCCCTGCATGCACGCACGGGCGGCTTCGAGCAAGGAATGCTTGCCGCACTGGCTGTATCCTTGATCGCCTGTCCCTGCGCCCTGGGATTGGCCACACCGATGGCGGTGTGGGCTGCTCTGGGGCGCGCCTCGCAGGCGCAAGTGCTGTTGCGTAGCGGCGAGGCGCTCGAGCGACTGGCGGACGTGCGTGTGGTCGCGATTGATAAGACCGGGACACTGACCACGGGCATTGCCACGGTTTCTGGTGTTGAGTTGGCGGACGAAGACCTGTCGCGCGAGGCGGTACTTTCGTTGATCGCAGCCGCGGCTGCTGGTTCGGGCCATCCGCTTTCGCTGGCCATCACGGAGTTCGCGACGGCCGGAGGGTTCGAGGTTCCCCTGGAACCGTTGCAGGGGCGAACGATCGGCGGTCGCGGCATTGCTGCGGACGTGCCGGGAGGCCCGACAGTTTACTTGGGGAATCTGCAGTTGATGTTCGACGCGGGGCTAATTATCAATTCGCGCATCGACCGCGCGATTCGACAGGCACACGCTCAGGCTCAATCGTTGGCCTGCGCCGGCTGGGCGGGGATGGTACGAGCCGTCATCCTTTTTCAGGAAGAATCGCGCACCGACGCGCAACAGGCTCTTGCTGATTGTCGGAACCTCGGGCTGCACGTCTGTGTATTAACCGGCGATCACGCCGCGCGCGGGGCGCAGTTTGCCGAGCGATTCGACGTCGAAGTCCGTGCGGGTCTTACCCCGGCTCAAAAGGTTGCCGCTGTCGAGGAACTCAGACGCCAGTGGGGGCCAGTCGCCATGGTCGGTGATGGCATCAATGATGCGGCGGCGTTGGTCGCCAGTGATGTAGGCATCGCGATGGGGTGTGGCGCCGATGTGTCGCGACAGTCGGCGAGCATCTGCTTGCTCGGCGATCAACTCGCCCAGATTCCCTGGTGTATTGAATTGACCCGGCAGACTGTTTCGGTGATTCGACAGAACCTGTTCTGGGCGTTTTTCTACAATGTCGGCGGTGTCGCACTGGCCTGCGCTGGCTGGCTGACCCCTGTGTGGGCCGCAGTGGCGATGGTGGCCAGCAGCGTTCTGGTGGTGGCGAACTCGCTACGGTTGCGGGGCGTGACACAGGACGCATCATTCTTGCCGAGTGAGGACGCTCAATCATCCCTTGCTGCTGATCCGCACGGTATTTTGCGCGCAGATCATGAAGGCGAGGAGGGCGCTGAAAGTGCTAACAACTCGGCGGACAAGATCGTTATTCACGACGAGGTTATCGCATGATGGAATTGGCGATGATCTTTGTCGGGGGCCTGTTGGGGAGCGGCCACTGCGTGGGCATGTGTGGTCCGATTGCGTTATCGGTCGGCACACCGGCCCCCGGTTGGACGTCGAACTTGCTGCGTCAGGTGTTTTATAGCGGAGGACGGTTATTCACCTACGCGGTCATTGGCGCAGTGGCCGGTTATGCCGGGATGCGGCTATCGAGCAGCGTTGCCACGCTCGTGAACGTCCAGGCCGGATTGGCCATTGTGGCCGGACTTCTGTTGATAGTTCAGGGCATGATGGCGGCCGGCATTATCTCGATCCCGGTGCGGCGGCACCTTCCAGCATGCCTGGCCCCAGGATTGCTCGGCACCTTCCTGCGCAGTCCCCGTGCGGAGTCGGCGTTTCTGGCCGGTGTATTCACGGGCTTTCTGCCGTGTGGCTTGCTTTACGCGTACGTGGCCTTGGCCGCGAGTGCTGGTACGCTGGCCGGCGGCTCGGCGCGAATGGTCGCCTTTGGCCTGGGAACGGTGCCGTTGCTCGTAGTCGTCGGTAACACCGGTTCGCTGCTGGGTGTGAAAGCACGGCAACGCGCGCTGCGCATCGCGGCCTGTTTTGTCATCGTGACAGGGGGCGTCTCTCTGCTCCGCGGCGCCGGCTACCTAGGATGGCACGGCAGCGAACTTGCGGCGAGCTGCCCCATGTGCGCCAAGTGACTCCCCCGCGGCGCACGGCGGAGTTCGCTGGGTTCTCAGCCACGGTCAGGACCCCGGCGCTTGAATCATCAGTGCAGCGGCCGCGATCGACAGCCCCACGATATTCACCAGCACAATTAACAGGCCTACGCCGTAAATGGTGCGGCTCGCTTCGTCGATGCGGATCGGTCGCGCGCGCCATTGCGTCAAACGGCTGGAGATAACTCCGCAAATCCACGTCCAATGCAGCATGACGTGAATCAAGATGCCAAAGGCCAGCAAGCACACGACCAGAAATTGGCCCTGCGCCCAATCCTCGTAAGTGGCGCTCCACAGCAACCAGCCATAAGCGCTGCTCGCGGGCGGAAACACGAAACGTAGCACCACGCTGAAAAACAACAGCAGGACAAACACCACCAACAGCAGGCAGTCCAGCAGGAAGTTGACCGAGGTTCGGGTCATTTGTACAAGCAAAGCCATCGAGTGATCGGTGAGGAAAACGCTGTCAGGCCTAGAACGCAACCGATGTGCCGTCGAACAGAATTGGCAGCGGCCGTAGCCGCCAGTGCGCAAACGAATAAGAAGCATGGACTTGTGATCTTTCAAAAAATTGATGACTCGAAGGCATTTGCGGAGAGTGTGCGGATTCGCGCGCCTCAGGGGCAAAACCGTGCCACGGCAGCTTGGCGGGCAAGGCTGGCTGCAAAAGGAAGAGCATCGTGACGCATGACGGTTTTCACTGCACCAGTGTGCGAACGTTTTCGCAGCAACTGAACCGAGTCTTGCTGTTCGTCCTGCTGGCTGCGATGCCGCCAGAGTCGGTGGCGCAAGAGATTCGGCAAGTCGAAATTGATGCGCCGTCGGTCGGGCGCAAGCTCACATACGCGATCGCGTTGCCCGCGCGCTATCAGACCGGCACGGACCGCTATCCAGTGCTGTACATGCTGCATGGATTCAGTGGCAATTTCACTCAGTGGCAGCGCTTCGGCGCTACGCAGCAGGCCACGACACGTCCCATGATCATCGTCATGCCTGACGGCGGCAATTCGTGGTTCATCAATTGGGCTCGCAGCGAGGGCGGCCAACAGAATCGTTGGGAAGACTTTCTCGCCCGCGACCTCGTCCAGCATGTCGATGCCAACTATCGCACCATTCCGCACCGCGCGGGGCGTGCCCTATGTGGGCTGTCGATGGGAGGCTATGGAGCGATCGTCGTCGGGCTGCGCAACCCGGACCTGTATTGTTCCCTGGCGAGCGAGAGTGGCGCGCTCGCCTTTGCCAAGAATTCCGCCGCGGCCCTTGAGCGGGGCGAGTCGCTGCGCCCTGCGACGCCCCCCGATACGAAGCCGAGCGTGCAGGTCACAACGCCAGGCTTCAGTAGCCAGGCCGAGCGAACACCTGCCGGCGATATCTTTCTCACACCGGCCGATTGCGCCGCGCACGATCCCTATCGTTTGGTCCTGACGGTGCCGCGCGAGCGTTTGCCAGCGATATTTCTCGATTGCGGCACGGACGATCCCTTTTTGCCGCAAACCCGAGAACTTGTCGAGATTCTGCTGCGTAACCGGCTGCCCTTCACCTATGCGCAATCGCCGGGAGATCACCGCCGCGAGTATTGGCAGCGCGAAGTCGGTCTGGCGATCACGGTGCAATCCGGAGTTTTTCAACGCGCCCTTGCCGCGCAGGGGCGATGAGATTCATTTCTGTCGACGAGCGAGTTCGATGCCGAGGGAAAGATTTGCGATCGCGGTGTCGGAACGACCGCGACCGCCTGCCGCAGTCCCCAGCGTTTGCTGAACAATCGGCACATTCCGTGCAATTGTCACGAAATCGGCGCGTCGTCAGCGCGCGAGGGTGGGTAGCATCCTCTGGCCGGTCGCCGCGGGCAAAGTACAATAAGAGGCACACTCGTGTGCCGTCTTCAGAGCGATGTTTTTGGGGGAAAAATGCGCGCAACCTGGCTCTCCACGCTGCTGTTGTCGATGGCAGTGTCTTGCTGTTCTCCACTGTGCTCCATTGCGGTCGCGCAGGTAGCGGACAACGCACAGGGCGAAGAAGAGAAGGCTGTAAGGGAAACGATCGCAGCCTACCGGCAAGCCTTGGCCAAGCGCGACGTTGACGCGGTAAAGGAATTCTGGACTGCGGACGCCGACTACGTCGACCAAATGGGCCGCGTGTACAACATTCATAATGGTCTGTCCGAAGCCAAACGCTTGGCCCAAGACGAAATGCACTTGGCCCATTTCGCTCCCAAGACAGAGACATTGGGCGTGCGGTTTGTGACCGACGACGTCGCGCTTGAGGATGGGACGTTCGAACGCGTCGGCTCGGCCGCCGGTCCCTCAGCACAAGGGCGTTTTACCGCCGTGTGGGTGAAACGAGACGGGAAGTGGCAGATCGACAGCCTGCGAGAATCGCCGGTACGCGTGGAAAACAGCACCGAAGCTTTGGATGATTTGGCCTGGCTGATCGGCGAATGGCAGGCAGAAGGAGAACAGGCCAAGGCCGAGGTCGTCTGTCGCTGGGGGCAAGGGCAGACCTATATCGTGGCGTATCTCAAGCTCGAGACGCCCGAAGGGCCCGTTACGGCCACGCAGCTAATCGGCTGGGATCCGAACCAGCAGAGAATTCGCTCCTTCCTGTTCGACTCGCGGGGGGCGTTTACGGAAGGGATTTGGACTGATGAAGGAGACGCGTGGGTGGTGAAAGCCACCGAAACGCATCCCAACGGCAAGCGCGTGTCTTCCACCCGGCTGTACAGCCGCATTGATGAAGACACCGCGATCTGGGAATCGATCGATGACGACGCCCCGGGAGCCGCCACGGCGGACATGCGGTTTCGTCTCACGCGCAAGAAGCCCAAGAAATAACGTGCTCTGCGGAGCGTATCGTTGAGGAAGAAAATATGGTGACCTCATTGCATCAGTCAAGCACGCATCTTTCGCTTATGGTCCCAGCGCATTTAGCCATTGCCGTCGCGTTGGCGTGGGCCATCGCCCCTGCGCCGGCTTGGGGACAATCCGGCCCAGCGAAAACCGGCAAGGCTCCTGCCGGCAAGGTCGCTGCGCCCACGGCCAAGGCGCCCGCCCGCGCGGCGACGAATAGTTCCGCGACTGCCGGGGCGGCCGATCGCGAGGAGATCCTCAACAGCCAGGCTTGGCAGCAGACGATCGCCGACTTCGATGCCTGGCTGGCCGGCCAGTCGATCTACGACCCGCAGCAAGTCCAGCAAACCAAAGCGCGGTTGGAAGTAGGCATCTCGCGCATGACGGCCCCCCAATTGCGATACTTTCAAGCCGACCTGCAGGCCAAGTTGCAAGTACTGACCAGTCAGCAATCCCGGGATGCCGAGTCCTATTTGGCCCAGACGTTATCCGTAGCGTCCCCCGCCTACGCCCGCAAGGTGCGGCAGAAGCTTCCCGATTTGCTGACGGCGACCGCCGGTCAGGTGAGCCAGCAACTGGCCGCCTTCGCCGCCAAACGCGATAACACGGCCGCCATGCAACAGGCTTTTAACGACAGCCGGCAGCAGCAAATCGCCTACAACGAGGCGCAAGTCCAAGCGCGGGCGCAGGAAAGCGAACGCGCTTTGGATCGTGCTCAAGCTTCGGCCGCCAGTTCCGGTTCGAAGGGAAACAACTTTACTCCAGCCCGCGATTACTTTCCCAACGCCGGCAATGACGGCCCCTTCGGACCGGGAACGTCGATTGGCTTCTGGGGGGGCGGCTTTTTTTAGACCCCTGTCGGGGGGAACAGTCCACGAGGGCTTAAATCTGGGCGGTTTTCGGCGTGGCAATAAATTTTAGAATTTGCTGGACGCAGTTTTAAGATTTGGTTAGGATTGTGCAGGTGCGGCGAAACCGCACGCTTTCCGACCTTAAAAAGCAGCCAGTGACAGCAGAACGTCAATTTCAGTCCGGAGCACGCTCGTGAGCGTTTCGTAATGCCGACCGCGCTTGGTCAATGTGGTTAAAGCCACATTCGACAAATACCAGCGCTTCTTTTTCGGCAGCTCCAATTTCTTCAGGACCTCAGCGTTTTTTCCAGCGCGCTTCGTCGGTTTGTTTTCCGCCTGCGCGTTGGCGAACTCTGTTATGCGAAAGCGACCTCACGGCCGCGTCGTGCCTGAAGTGATGTACCTGAAATCAAGACTGGCTCGGAAGTCATGCCGAGCACAAATCGCGAATACAGCAGCACCACGGAAGAATGCACTTTTGAGTAGGAACTTAGCTAATGCGCACCCTTAATCGCAGGTTCACTTTGATCACTGAAATTCTCTGTCGTCTGCGACGCGGCGTTATGCCCGTCGCGGCGATTACTCTGTCGGGTTTATTGGCAGCGACAGCTGTGGCCGCGCCCTTGGCGCCCAGTGGCATCTTATTTCCTGTCCCCAACGGCCCCGCTCCTAGCGGCATCATCGTTGCCGGGCCACTCGTCTCGAATGTTGCTCCGGCGACTTTCACCGGCCGGTTGACGAGCGAAGTACTGTCGGGAGATCCTACAAATCCGCTCGGCGGCTTGACCTTCCTGTACCAAATCGAAAACACTTCACCCTTCCCGGGCGAGATCGAGCGGTTGACCGTCAACAGTTTTGCGGGCTTCGCTACGGATGTTGTCTACACGACCTCCGGCAGCGGCGTCCTGCAACCGACATACGCGGATCGCAGCACCGGGACCGGCGATACGGTGGGTTTCTCGTTCGTTCGGCCGCCGATCGGCCCGGGAACGTTGCAGCCGGGCGAGACGAGCTATTGGCTGGTCGTGTACACCAATGCCCAGAGGTTTGCTCCCACGTTGGCATCCGTCATCGACGGCAGTGTGGCGCAGGCCCCCAGCTATGCCCCGACCACCGTCATCCCCGAACCGGCCAGCGTCATGCTCGCCTTGATCGGCGGCATCGGACTGGTCCTGGCCTGGCGTAAGCGTTAATTCGCCACATACCGGGCGATAACGCCCCTGATGGAATTGATGCCATCTTGCTGTCAGGCGACCTTGACTGTGTACAAAGCAGTTCAGGTCGCACGCAGCAAGATGGCATATTTTTTTTCCTCGGCCACCTGCTGGTAACGATTTTCTTTGAGCAGCGTCCGCAACAGTTGCAGATACTCCGGGTTTGCGTCGCTTGCGTGCGATGACTCGTCGGTCCTCGCTTCTCTGAGCAAGGCTTCGTGCACGACCAGCACGCCCGGAGGTTGGGCGCGAAACTCTTGTTGGATTACCTCCCACGGCTGAGGTAGCAGCGCTTTCCACGGCGTTCGCATGAACATGATCCAATGGTTCATATGAGACACCGGCAGCCGCGACGCGAATTGGATCGCCTCGGAGGGGAGCGGGCCACAGACCCATAATGTCGCTTCGAGCGGCGCCAGGCTGTCTGCCTTGGCAGCCACTTGCGCGAGCTCCAAGTACATCGGCTCGTCGGCCACGATCTGCATCCGCGCATAGGACGCAGGCAGCACCGTTATCATCACGGCGGCCGTGGCGAGCCAGGCCATGCCGGAGCCAAAAGTTGCCAGCCGCTGGGTACCGAGCCCCAGCAGAATTGCCGCATAGGGCAGGGCGTTCGCAAAGTAATGGGGATGGTTGCGGAAGGTCAGTAGGCAGCCGCCGACGCCGACGACCGCGAGTGCAGCCGCGAACAATCGATAACGCCCGTGCGCGGCGAGGACCAAGAAAATCGCCAACATTAGCGCCAGTGGCGTTCCCACAAAATGCCGAGTCAACTGTCCCATCTCGTCCCAGGTACCGAGCGAGGCAAACTTCCGCGGATCAATGACCAGCATCCAAAAGTAGTCGGCCACATCCGCAAACGTCGCCACCAGGGCCAGAATCGCTAGCCACGCTGCAACGCCCCCGGCGACCATGACCAGCAACGCGCGAAATCGTTGCCGCAGAGTCCAGGGCGACAGCCCGACGGCGAGCATCGGCAGCAGCCCGCACAAGACGGTGTTTTGGCGCACATGAAATGCCGTAATAGCTAGCGCGCCGGCGGCCAGGCATTGCGGCGTTGTCCAAGCGCCCTTGCGCACAATCGCCAAGGCGATAAGCAGGTTCGCGGTTACAAACAAGTTGGCAAAGTGCTCAGTCGAAGGCCAGGCGAGCGTGCCGTCGACCAGGGGATAGAACAACAGGAACAGGCTGCTCGCCGCGGCTGCCGGCAACGAATCGCGGAAAGCCCAGGCCACCATCACAGCTTGCGCGACAAGAAGCAGTGCCCAAAACACGCAGATCGCTTCGTACGACCGCGGGGCGATCAACTGCGGCGCCGCATACATCGCCAGCGCAAGCGGCGGCTTGTCGATCCACGTCTCGCTGTACAGACGCTTGCCGGCCAGAATCTCCTTGCCGACTTGGGCGTAAATGAACGGGTCGCGATCGCCGGCCCCGCGCGCTGTATATGCGTAGATCCGCACGGCTGCGACCGCCATGAGCAACAGCAAAACACAGCTGATTCCCAGGGCAAGCCGCGAGGGACGCATCGCCCGGGCGTCTTGCCGCACGACAGCAGACCGTCGCTCCCCGGAGGCCCCCTCGGGGGCTGCAGGCTCGCGTGAATCAGGTGCGGTCATGATTCCTCAGGGCACGTCAGG
>CAMFLN010000045.1 GCA_945957305.1 uncultured Planctomycetaceae bacterium
GATAATGCTCCGTGGGGTTCTTGCTCGAGAATTGGCAAATGTCGAGTTCGGGAAAGCCGTTCATCGGGTCGCCGAACAATTGGAAATTCATCCAAAAGCCCTTCCCCTTGGGCATCTGCGCTTTCATCTCGGCATAGCCGTAGGTGAAATTGAATAAGTTCAAAGTCGACAGAGCGCCGGACGTATAAGTGAAAGGTGCCGGCAGGCCTGCGGTCGGCGAGGCCGTGATCTTCAATCCGCTCGCCGTAAAGGTGAAGGGGTTGGGACCGTAGGTGCTATTGCCCTGCGTATCGATATAAACTTCGACTTCTCCCGGGGAAGCGAAGCCTTCCAAACCGGGGCCGAACGGAGACCGGGTCGACCAAATCGGACTGCCACCAGAGATCTCTTTGACGTCGACGAATTGGCTGTTGAACAGCAGCCGCGGCTGCGCGGGCCCCGTCGACTCCGGGGTCGGGCGCGGTCGATGACGGAACTGAGCCTGCGCGTGCGCGGCGCAGAGCACGACCAGCGCCGCGGCGATGACGATCCTCTTCATGAAATCACTCCGTAAGGGTGCATGGGATGGCTCTTCCAATCCCTTTGCAGCCGCCCGGCACGCGCCGAGCGGTTCACTGGCCCACACGGTTTCTTGATCGAACAATGACCAACTGCGCCGTCCCCTCATTGCGCACGTTGGTCCAACATGCATTTCCCCACTGGCATGAATCACTCAGGACAATTCACTCTCCCCGTTGTTGTTCGGCCGGGCTGTCCCCCTGACAATTGCGGCCACTTCACGACCGCTCTTGGCCCGGCGGTGTGATGCGTACTAACAATAGGCGTCGCCACATCGAGGTTCGGCCGGGACCTGGGGTGCGCGTGGGCGCAGCCCGAGGCGATGGGAAATCGCAAATTTGGGTCGTCGCTCTCTCTGAGAACCAGAGATCGCGGGGTCGGCGAGCGAATCACTCGGCATCTAGCGAATCATTTCCTGCCCCTTGTGCACTCTCACTCTACGGGAGAGCTGCGGGCGCTGCAAGGATTCTTTTCGGCCAGGCGGTTGCTTCGCCGCGGCCGGCATCACTTGGTCGGAATTTGACCAGCACGAACTGGTCCAGGAGTGGGCTTCTCCCCCTGTAGAGACCCCAGACTAAAAGGCGCCTTCCGGTGCTTGCGAGAAATAATCCGCTGCTGGCTGGTGTGCTTCGCACACTGCGTCCGGACCGGGTGGTACGGATGTGCATGTTCGCGGCTGCCTGCATCGGCTAATGATTCTCGTCCCTACGCACTCGCGGAACGTTTTTGACGGCCAAACAGCCGACGGCAGCAGAGCGTTTTGGCTGTTCCAGCCGGTGGTGGAATCCGCCAGCGATGAGCGTAAAATCGGGGGGACCGGTCCGCGTTCCCTTTTCTGCGCCCTTTCAGACGTGCTTGACGCATGAATCAGTTCCGGCGGATCGCTCGCAACTTTCTGGTGGCGCTCGTGATCACGGCGATCATGTTTCCGGTGCGCCGTTATTTCGTCGTTGGATTGCTGCGTCTGTCTGCGCCGTTTTTTCCCTTTCTGGTCGGCGTCGCCCTGGCAACACGGCTGGCCGGACTGTGGTCTGGCTATATTGCCACGGCGTTGGGAACGATGTCGGTAGGCTACATTTTGTGGGCCAATGGCAGCTTGGCCAGAACGCCGCTGGTTTTTGCCGTGCGAATCACCGTCTTCGTCGCGGTGTGCGTTTTCACGACGCACATGATTGCCGCGCTCACGGCCGCGCGCCGTCGGGTGTCGTCGCGGCAAGAACAGCTCGAACATGAAGGAGCCGAACGCCGCCGAGCCGAACTGGCCGAGCAGCAGCAGCGCGAGCAGCTAGCCGTGGAAGTCGAACGCCGCAAGGCGGCCGAGCTGGCGGTCCGCGAGCGCGAAGAACGCATGCGCATGGCCATCGAAAGCGCCGACATCGGCACCTGGGATTTCAATCCGATCACCGGCGAGCGTAATTGGTCGGATCGCGCCAAGGTCATGTTCGGCCTCGAGCCCGATGTCGACGTGAGTCAGGTTTCTTACCTGGATCGCATGCATCCCGACGACCAGGAGCGGGCCAAGGCCGCGGTCGCCCGAGCGCTCGATCCGGCCAGCGACGGCCGCTACGAGATCGAATGCCGGTTGCTGTTGCCCGGGGACGATGTCCGCTGGTTTGTCGTGAAGGGGCAGGCGCTGTTTGCCGGAGAAGGAGCCGCGCGCCATCCAATTCGCTTTCTCGGCACCGTCATGGAGATCACCGAACGGAAGAGAACCGAGCAAGCGCTGCGCAAGGCGGAAGAATTGTTCCGCAAGTTAGCCACCTATGCGCCCGTGGGCATTTTTCACACCGACGAAGTGGGCCGGTGCTTGTTTGTCAACGACGCCTGGTGCGAAATTACCGGCGCACGCCCGGAACAAGCGATCGGCACAGGCTGGGCCCAATTCGTGCATGCTGAAGACCGGCAGCGCGTCTTGGACGAATGGCATGCCGCCGCGCGCACCGGTGTCGGTGATCCGACTGAATTTCGTTTCGACAACCGTGAGAGAGGCATACGCTGGGTAACGGCGTCCGCCAGCCCTTTGCAGGACAGCAATGGTCGGGTCACCGGCTTCGTCGGCACCATTGTCGATCTCACGGATCGCAAGGTGGTGGAAGACGTCATTCGCACAGACGAAGCACGTCTACGTTCCATCCTCGACAATACGCCCGCGGTGATCTCGCTCAAGGATCTGCAGGGACGCTATGTGCTGGTCAACCGAGGTTGGGAAGCTTTGTATGGTGTCACCCATGAACAGATTGTGGGACACACGAACCATGATCTGCTGCAGATGACGACCTCGAGTCACATGTCGCCGACGATTGCCGATCGATTCCGCGATATCGATCAGCAGGTGATCGACACCGCCAGTCCCATCGAGTTCGAAGACCCGCTGCCAGACGGAGCGGACCAAATTGTGTTTTCCACCGTCAAATTTCCGATCACCGACGACCTGGGCAAAATCATTGGCGTCGGCGGCATCACGACCGATATCACCGAACGCCGCAGGGCAATCGACTCACTGATAGCCGAACAGGAGACGCTCCGCCGCACGATCGAAATTCGCGACCGTGAACGACAATGGATCGCGTATGAAATTCACGATGGATTGATCCAAGACATGGCCGGCGCCCTGATGCAGGTTGAATCCCTGCGCTTCGAACCCAACGGCCAATTGCGGCCCGAAGCACTGCAACGCGTCGAAGGAATTTTGCGCCGCGCCGTGGACGAGGGGCGGCGGCTGATCAATGGGATCCGCACGCCCGTACTCGATGGATTGGGTGTCGTCGCGGCCCTGGAACACTTGATCCACGAAGAAGATCGCGTACAGGTGCCGGTGGAATTCGTCAATGACCACGATTTCGCCCGCATGGATCCCAAGATCGAAGAAGCCGTTTACCGCATCACGCAGGAAGCATTGACCAACGTCGGCAAGCATAGCCATAGTCCCACGGCACGCGTCGAACTGGCCAAACTCGGCGATCGATTGCATCTGGAAGTGCGCGATTGGGGCGTCGGCTTCGCTCCGCTCAAGGCGCGCCGCGGTTCGCACGGCCTGCGCAGCATGACGGAACGCGCCCGCATCGCCGGCGGACAATGCACGATTTCCAGCGCGCCTGGCGAGGGCACGCGGGTCGTTGTCGACCTGCCCATCGTGCTGCGGAACGAATTGCAACCGATCTCCGCCTAAGTGCCGCGTCCCGGGAGCGGCCCTCTTTTCAGCCGGCAGCGCGTGCGCCTCGCAGGCGCGCTCCGTAGCCCGCTTTCGCCAGACTTAAGACCGCGGCGAGCAGAAAGAACGCGATTCCCCACGCAATCTTGTCAATGCCGTCAAACTGCGCGCGAAGCTCTCGGTAACCAGCCCAACAATAGGCGCTCGGACCATATAGCGTGCCGAGCGTTGCCGCTGCGTAGTACATCGGTCCGCCGTAGCGGTGGCCGTACCACAAAGCGACTCCGATCGGTAGGAGCGGATACGCGAAAACGAGGCCCGCCGGTAACTGGGCGAACAGTCGCTGCGGCGCCGCCGTGGCCATGATCGCGACTCCGGCCAACAGCGGCGCTCCCAGGAACCGCATGGCCGTTGCCAGAGAATCGTGAAACTTCGCGCCTACGAACAGCACAATCAAAATCGTAGCATGGGCCAGGAACACCTCGCGCAGCCGCAGATCATTTGACGATTCATCGAGTAGCGCAACAGGCAGCATCATGACCGCCGCACCGAGCAAGACGCGCCACGAACGACGCTCGCTCAACCCAGTGCCGTATTGGATCAAACCGACCACGACTAGCGGCCAGGCCCGGTAATATTCCCAATCGTCCAATCCGCGCGAGGACGGCGTGATGAACGCCAAGAGTGCCAGCGCGAGCGTCAAAGCATCCCCGGCGCCGCGTATGCTGCGCGACCAGGCGTACGCATAGAGTCCGATCGCGATCAACAGCGTCACATACAAGGGCGAGCCCGGCATGGTCTCTTGAAAACGATTCAGAAACTTCAGGTACACCACGTCCACGCGGTGGCCGCAAACACTGAGTGCCAGCAACACAACGGGCATTGCCAGCGCGATTCGCCGCGCAAGACTCGACTGTGACACGGCGGCCGCTTCGATCAACAGAATCGTGACGGCGGCGAAAAAGGGAACCAGAAAATACCACCCAAAGATGCTCGCCTTGCCCCCCACCGGCAAAAACGACTCGCACAGATAATAGGCCCGCATACAAACGCACAACCCGAGCATGCCGAACAGCGCCCAGGGGTAAATCGGCCAGGACCAGGGACTGCCGTTCTCACGCACCGCGCGAGCGCCGCGGCGGATCGCGGGCGCCAGCGTCAAGAACACGGCCCCCGCCAGCGCCGGAAATCCACAGAGCGACCAGTAGAGCGAAGGCCATGTCGGATGCGAAGAGAGCGGGCTGATCGCCAGTGGGTAGAAATAGAACAGCGCGTGCACCAGGTAATAGGGCACGCGAAATAGCGCCGGCAGCCGCAACGCTAATCCGTGCAACAGGGCCTCGCTGACGATTGCCGCGAACGAAAAACCCGCCAGTGCAAACCACAGACCGCGCTGCCCGCGCGTGTTCAGCACGGGGTCGAGGCTCACGGAAATCGCCAGGAACATGAGCACAACGATCAGCAAGATGCTGCGTGCATCCTCCCACACACGTCCCAACCGGATGATCAGCCAGGCGGTCAGTGCCAGGAGCAGCGTATAGATCGCCAATCCTAGCGCGATCCCGCCTGCTTCGATCACCTTGAGGTCGTGACTGCACGCTTGCCACAAGCCGGTGAGGACCAGGTAAGCGCTGATGATATAGAAAGGATTGTGGTTGTAGAGCAGGCGGAACAGATGCACTACTTCGTGGCAGGCGGTCGCAGGCGATCGCACTGAGACCGCCGCATTGGGACCCTGAGGCGCGAGTGTTGTTTCTGCGGGAGTCGCGAGTACTTGCTCTTCCATGTGACACCTTCCCTTGCTGGCGAATGCGCAAAACTTGACCTGACAACTGGCCTGAAGCTGAACAAGTTGTGCAGTGCTCGGCGAACACCTCCCTATACAGAAACCTGGCGGACGCTGGCCGCATCGCGGCGCCTGGGCCACCAGCCGGTTTTGAGCAGGCTGACCAACATCGCGAGCAAGAAAAACGCGAGCCCCCACAGGATTTGATTTAGACCGATGATCTGCTCGCGCAATTGCCGGTAACCCGCGTATCCGAAAACGGCCGGCCAGCCGAGCAAGCTGGCCACCGCGGCGCCGTAGAACAACTTGCCCCCCGCGACTTTCGCGTACAGCACGGCCACGCCGATCGGCACGAGCGGATACAAGTAAACTACGATCGGCGGCAGCCTCGGGAACAGTCGCGGGTCGACTCCCGCCGCGGCCAAACTCATCGCAACCAATGACACCGCGCCGGCCATCCGCAACCGGCGGCCGATACGGTCATCGCACACGGCGCCGCACACCAGCAGCCAGGCGATTGCCACATGCTCGATGAGCACCTCGCGATAAACCCCCCAGGCAGAAAATCGCACGTCGAACACTACCGGTGCCAGCGCACACGCGACGCCCAGCATTGTGGTCAGAGATTGTCGTTGCCATAGTCCAGCCACGACTTGCAACAATCCGGCGACGACCAAGGGCCACGACCGATAGTACATCAAATCGTCGAGGTCGAAGGAGACCGGCGTGACGACCGCCAAGGCAGCCAAGGCCAGCGAGCCCGCGTTACCAGCCCCGCGCACACCGCGCAGCGCCGCATACGCGTACAAGGCGATGGCGGCACACAACGTCAAATACAGCGGCGTGCCGTGCAGCGTGTCGAGAAAGTGCTCCAGGAAATTTCTGTACACCGCATCAGTGCGATGCCCCGCCATCGACAGCACGATCAAGAGAATCGGCATCAGGACAGCGCCGCGGGCTGTCGAGTTGCTACGTGACACGCAGGCGGCTTCGATCAGCAGGACATTCACTGCCAGCAGAAAGGGAATCAGGAAATACCAGCCGAAGATGGCGTCCGTGCCCAATACAGGATGAAACGACACGCACAAATAGTAGGCCCGCAGGCAAACACACAGCCCGAACATCCCGAACAAGACCCACGGATACGCCGGCCATGCCCAGGGCCCCTGGCAGCGGCGGATATATTCCGCGCCGCCGCGCACCGCGGGAAGCAATGTCAGGGAAACCAGGCCCGCTGCGGCCGAGAATCCCCACAACGCCCAATACAGCGACGGTCCCGGCGGATGCTTGAGCAAGGGGCTGATTGCCAACGGATAGAGAAAGAACAACGCCAGCACCAGGTAATACGGCACGCGATACCGCGCCGGCAGTCGCAGCGGCAAACTGCGCAGCAGGACCTCGCTGACCAACACCGCGAAAACGAAACCGCCCCAGGCGAATGACGCACCCGGCTGATGTTCAGCGGTCAACACGGGATCGGAACTAACCGAGATGGCCAGAAACAAGAGCACGATCACGAGCAAGATGCTCCGCACATCCTCCCACACGTGTCCGAGCCGAATGATCCCCCACGCGGTGACAGCCAGCAGCAGCGTGTACGCGCCCAGCCCCACGGCGATTGCGCCGGCCTCGACCATTTCTGCGTCGTGGCTGGCCGAGCGCCATGCACCGGAGAGGACCAAGAGCGCGCTGATGACATAAAACGGATTGTGGTTGTAGAGCAGGCGCGCCAGTTGCGCCGCCTCGGCGCCGATGCTGGCCGGCGGCACAGTGGGCAACAGCTGTTGCGGTTCTACTGCTGCCGCGCTTGCCGCCGGCGCTTGAGCAGATAGATGCTCGTCCATAACGCACCCTTCTTTCTCGCTGTGAACCTGTGATGACGAAAAGATGAGATGAATGAATGACGGGAGTCCGTCGCCGGTTCTCGACCGGTCCGAGCGTTGCCGTGCGCCGACGACCGCGCAATCAGCCGCGGCGCTTCGTAGCGAGTTGGAATCGGACGAGATCGCGACGGAATCAAGACACAACCGCGACGTTGTGATCGAACTCACGAGATAAGAAATGGTGTCGCCATTGCGTCTCTATCGACGATTGTGCCGACGCGAACGCAGAGTCACAAGAGAAAAGTGCGCGCTTTTGCGCTCGCGAAAAAGATCACGAACACCAGAACGTGGCGCCGGCGGCGCGTAGCGCTTTGCTTAGCGGCGATCGCCAGGAGACATTCTAAAAACTTCGCACGGCAATGATGTGCGTGCGAAGCGAAGCTCGCCGCTGGCAAGGAACTTTGTAGAGAGAGAACGCAGCACGTTGTCGCGTCACCGCTCACGCCGCGGTCGGCAATCGAAACCGCTTCACCGCGGCGATGATGAGCGCAATAAAGACGACCAGCGCCACCAATTGGGCGATCGCGAACGGCGGCTCGGTCTGGTTGGGGGCGAGCGCGTGCAAAGCAGGCACCTTGAGAAACGATTGCACGATGAGCACGAAGAAGTTGAGGTACTGCGCCAAGAGTGCCGTCACGACGAAGACCGGGCGCCAGATCCCCAGCATGCCGAAGCGGTAGCGCGCCGCGATGGCTACGGCTAACACCACCAGCGAGATGATCCCCAGAATGTGCGACGGCAGCAGCCGCTCGACCGGAAAGAGAAAACCGGTCGCGCTCGTGGCCACGGTCGTTATCAGAAAAACAAGCGTCCAACCGTCCAAACGCCGTGAGTTGAACAGCCCCCACAAGACGACAAAGCCCGCGGCCAGGCCCACCAGGCTGATCACAACGTGCACGAGGGTGAGAATCGCGAGAGGGGGCATGGTGAGGCTAATTTACGGGAATTTGAGGGGCCAAGGCACCTTATGTTTGCGAGTCGCTGCGCAAAGGCAAGGCTCAGACTCCCACAATCTTGCCACGACTTCGCCGCAGCGCCACGATCGAGAAAAACCCCAGGCCGGCCAGCAGGCAGGTCGACGGTTCGGGCACCGACGTCAGGCTGCCGAAAAGTCCATGCGCTTCGCCCCCTGGGCCCGCGGTGAAATAGACACGTTGGCTGCTGCCGGCCGAGCCATCGTTGCCCACGGCGAGCCCCCATAATCCGTCAATGCTCAGCGTCGCGCCGCCGGACAAGGTCAGCGGTCCGTCGTAAGCGTGCGTCGTGGGATTGAAGGCATGGATCGTGCCGTCGCCGAAATTTCCCACCAGCAGGTCGCCGCCGACACCGGCGAACCCGGCCGGTGCGATCGTCAACCCCCAGGGGGAATTCAACACACCTTGCGAGGCGATGCGGCCCAGCAGGACGCCGCTGGTACTAAAGGCATCCACGAATCCATGTCCCGCGCCGGCGACGTCGTCGTGTTGCGCGCCGTCTTGCAACGCGTAAGTGACGTACAACGTGCCCCCGAGATTTTCGATATTAAAGGGGGCATAGCCTGACGGCAGATTAGGATCGGTGAAGTTCCCCGCCAGATTCGGAGCGCCGGCATTACCTTTTAGGATGTCGATCGTGCCGGCCGCGAAGTTAGCCGCGTACAGGTACGTACTGCCGCCGACGGTGGCTAGCGCCGCTCCCTTGTAGACGTTGGCGGTGTTCGCGGTTTGCAGAACCTCGGCCGTGGTGCCCAGCGCCCCGCGCCAACCCGAGATCGTGCCGTCTTCGCTGACGAACAAGAACGCGTCGCCGCCGAACGCGCTCGCCTGATTATTGTAGGCCTCGCCGGTGACGCTACCATCGCCAGGAATCGTGACCGTCAGGCCGGCCTTGATGGGGGCGTCGTTCGCGGGATTCACGTTGTACAGCGTCACGACACCCGTGGCATTGTCCGAGACCCAGAAGGGCCCCCCCGCCGATTGCGACATGCCCCAGGCGTTCTTCAGGTTGCTGTCGGTCAGCGTGGCGGTATTCACGCTTTGATCGTCGGTCACGAGGTTGGTGACCAGCACCTGTGCATGACCGCGCGACACGCACACTAGCAACAAGATCAACGCAGCACCAAACACTCCACGGCTGTTATGAATGACCGGAAGAGAACGCGCGTGATAATTCAACAACGCACGAATCATGAGGAATCTCCTGACGAAAAAACGACCAATCGCATGGGATACGTTGCTGCTTCAAAAAAGAAGCGGAAAGCAGCGTGCCAAGAAAGGCGTCACACGGACACGCCTCGGCTCAGAAACTCGCTCAGTGGCGACATCCCAAGAAACAGGTTTCGAGAGCGAATCAATGTCCGCTCCCGGGTGCGCTCAGCTACGTTCTACGGGGCTGGCGCGGGGGCCGTCAAGCTTTTAATTCCGGCCCAAGCGCGCGCCGCGACGACGGCTGGCTGCCATGCGGCGTGGCAGAATCGGGGTTAGGCCTAAATGATCTCGCCCACCACGCGTGCCTCGCGGCCGGCCGTGATCTGCTGCTCGCGGCCGCTGTGCAGGTACGATAGCTGCCGATGGTCCAGGCCGAAGAGCTGTAACAGCGTGGCCTGAAAGTCGTTCGGCGTCATCACGTTGGTCACCGCACGATGGCCGAACTCGTCGGTCTCGCCGTAGGTCATGCCCGGCCGGAAACCGCCGCCGGCGACCCAGATGCTAAAACCCTGCCCGTTGTGGTCGCGTCCGGCCTTATTGGCGTCGCCGTGATTTCAGTGACCGGCAGTCGGCCGATCTCGCCTCCCCAGTGCACGACCGTCGAATCGAGCATGCCGCGCTGCTTGAGGTCTTTCACGAGCGCCGCCGACGGTTTATCGGTGCGCCGACAAATGGCCGGCAGGCTGTTGCGGATATCGGTGTGACTGTCCCACGGTTGTCCGCCATGAAACAGTTGCACG
>CAMFLN010000046.1 GCA_945957305.1 uncultured Planctomycetaceae bacterium
GGCCAGGCCCCCGCGTGTCACAGCTGGCACCCGGGACCCAAGGCCGGTCCCTAGAGAAGCAACTCTAGCGCCAATTTATAGAAAATCCGCGTTCGGCCCCCGTCTCGAGTTGACTTGCGCCCATGGCGACAATGACTTAGAGATTTTTAGTGGCCGTGGGGCCGGTGACTCCTCGGCTTATTAGCGCGGCACAAGATGCAATCGCTTTGGCATTTGCCTGTTAAAGCCGAAGGGGCGTACCGATGGTGCCGGGGCGACATCAACTTCGTCCGCTGCGGCTGGAGCTCTCGACCGAGGCCATTCCGTGCGGCGGATTGGACGAATCGCGGCTACCGTGCTAGCTGTGTGGCCAGCGCTTCAAGCGCACGTGCCAGCTGGGGATCCTTCTGCGTGGTCTCGGCAGCGGGTTCCGCTTCATCGCCCGCTTTGCCTTGCTCCTCTGCGGCTCCCTCGCGCAGGACATCGCGTTGGTGGCGTTGCCGATTCAGTGCCGCGGCTGCTTCGTCGCTTAAGACGACCTCGTAGCCCTCGTCGGGTTGAACGCCCCAATGCTGCTGGTTCTTCACATCCAGATGGCGGTGAATGTCTTGCCCACTCGGACGCCAGTAGCTGGCGGTCGTCAGCTTCAAGAGGCTGCGTCCCCCCTCCAGGCGAATGACATTTTGTACCGTTCCCTTGCCGTAGGTCCGCTGTCCTACGATGATCGCCCGGTGATGATCCTGCAGGCAGGCAGCGACAATTTCTGCGGCGCTCGCCGTTTGTTGATCGACCAGAATCACAAGCGGTAGCTCGGCATAGGGAGCATAGCCGGAAGCCTCCTCGACCTTGAGCTCCTCGCCGTCACGGCCGCGAGTGCTCACAATCCGCCCTGCCTTGAGAAACAGATCGCAGGTGGCGATCGCCTGATCGAAGACCCCGCCGCGGTTGTGTCGCAGGTCGAGAATCAGACCGCGTACCTGCCGCTCGTGCAGCCAGACCAGCGCATCTTCCAATTCTTGGGCCGTATTCTCGCCAAAGGTGGTAACTCGCACATATCCCACCCGATCCTCCCCCGGCAAGAAATAGTTCCAATGATTATCGGCGTCGCGTGTGTCCCCCAAGACGGACGGCATGGCGATGACGGCGCGACCGATCGAAATATCGACCGGTTCACTTTCTCCCCGATGCCGTACGGTAAGGACCACGACCCCTTTCTTGCCGCGCAAGCGGCTGACAATCTCTTCCAGGTCGTAACCGTCGGTGCTTTCGCCATCGATGGCCAGAATCGTATCCCCGGCGCGAATGCCGGCGGTAAACGCCGGCGAATCCGCCAGGGGCGTGGTCACGGTCAGCTTGCCCGATTCCGGATCGAGCATCACTTCAATGCCGATGCCGCCGAATTTTTGTTCGAGCGTGGCGACGAAGTCGGCAAATTGGTCGGGCCCGATGTAGGCCGAGTAGGGGTCAAGCCTTCCCATCATCCCTTGCAGCGCTCCTTCGAAGAGATGGCGGTTCTCGACTTTGCGTAGGTAATGCGTATCGACCTGCCTGAGCACTTCGGCAAAAGTGTCGTACATTTGGCCGTATTCGCTGCGATGCGCGCTGTCGACTTGTCGGAAGCAGACAATCGACAAGACGGCCGAGGCCAAAACGACCACCAGGTTCTGTCGTGGCATATCAATGAACCCCATCACGGGAGCGAGCCAGCGCGGCTCAAACGGGTCAGACGAGTTTATTCTACCAATGCCCCGAGATTTGCCCCAGCGAGCCGCCAGGCAACCCGAGCCTGACCCTTTCGTGGTTTGACCAGGCAACGCATAATTGGGGCCTGTTGGGCACGAACATTCGGCAGTCAGACTCACGCACGTCGCGAGGCGCATCGATCATGAAGAGCAGCTTGATTCCGGGACTTCGCGGCGAAGCGAACCATCGCGTCGTGTCGGCGGAACTGGTCAGCCACTTTGATCCCGCGGGGCCGCCTGTTTTCGGTTCGCCCTTCATGCTGATGTTGATGGAATTCGCGGCCTTTAACGCGATTCTGCCCCATTTGGACGCTGGCGAGCAATCGGTCGGCGTCGGCTTCGATTTCGAGCACCTGGCGGCCACGCCTGCGGGCGCCATGGTCATCGCGCGGGCCGAGGTTCTCGACGTCGAGGGGAAGCGAATTTCGTTCGCGATCGAGGCCCATGACGAGCACGAGATCATCGGCCGTGGCAAGCATGTGCGCCACGTCGTGGAGATGGACCGCTTTCTGAAACGCTTGCGCCGCAAGAGCGATCGGTAGCCGCAGATTTACAACCCCAAAAACGGCACCGGCACCAGGAAGGCGTGCTGCTCGTATAAGCTGGCAATCCCATACCAGCTGGTGAATTGGGTGAAATAGACAATCACCGCATAAATGATCGCCGCCGGTATCATGGCGGCTCGCGCCGCGCCAACCCAACACCAGTGACGCGGAGTGGCGCGTCTTCGACTGCGGCCAAAGGCCCAACCGGTAAGCAGCCGCGCCGGGAAAATGAAGGCCACGAACACCATGCTGGGCAGCCACGCGGCTTCGCGCGGAATCATCTCGATCTTGAGCAGGTACAGCGGGAGCGCAAATAGCAGCGTGCCGACCATCGCCACCAGGAAGGCGATCGGCGCCCGCCGGAATTGTGCCCTGACCGACCGGATGTCGAACAAGGCCCGCCAGCGATTCTCCACCGCGAAGTGCGTTTGTGCAAAGGGCAAGTAGACGACGACCACGGCCAGCAGGAGCCCTCCCAGCACTCCCAAAAGCGGACCGCGGCTGCTCGCGGCGAGCAACGTAATCGGCACGAATAGCCAGGCCAGCCCGCCCAGGAAGCCGCGCAACCCCAACGAAAAATAATAGGGGAGCCGCAAGCCGACCGCGAATTCCCACACGGCATCGCGCGCTCGCTGATAGGCGCCAGGTTCGCACAGGGCACGCAGGAACCCCCAAGTCCATGGCCAAAAGAAACCTCTCAGCCGCCCCCCGCGCCAGCAAGCGCTGGCCACGTGCACGGCAAACAGTGCGGTCAGCACCCACAGGGCGGCCGTCCAGTTGCGGTCAGCGAGGCCGCCGGGTTCGATTAATCGCGCCGCACGCGACATCTGTGATACGAAGCGCAACGGCCACAGCAGCAGCCAGGTCCCCAGCACAATGCTTCCCAGCCGCGCTGCTTTTCTGACACCGATAAAACCGGCGCCGAGGCGCTGCTCGCGCGCAACGCGTCCGGCCACTTCGAGCAGATAGCCCAAGCTCAACAGTTGCAGTCCGGGAAGCGTGGCCAGGATGGCGAGCGCCAAAAACAGGGCGGCACAGCCAAACAGCCATTCGCTGGCGGATGCCATGACGCGGAAAATTCTGCGCAACTTCCGCCAGGTCGAAGAACGGTCACCTCGATCCTGTGCGGCGGCGGTGGGGGGCGTCCCTTCTTCGCCGACCGCGACACGCGTATCGGCTAGCGTACCGCTCGCGGCGAAGCTCATGGCGGCCAGCGTGGTATCGGTGCGGGACATGGGCGGACCGCTGTGGCGTCAGGCGGCGCGAAACACGGACCCTGTCACTATAAGTGGTTCGCCAGAGATTGCCGAGGATTACCCGAATGTCGTCAAGAATCTGCCCTGCGGGGCGAATAGATTCTTAGGCGCCTGGCCGCGGGGCGCGATACCATGGGGAGCGGCCGGATAACTCTCCGTCGCTTGCCGGGAGACGCCCTATGTGGGCTCGCAACCTTCTCTTTGCTGGCGTCTGTTTAGGTGGCTTGGCCGCCCTCGTGGCGGGCTTGTCGCCGTTGCACAGGCGGCCGTCGCGCGAGACAGAAAGCCCTCGACCGCGCCCCGCGGAATTTGCCTCGGCCGTCGATCGGTTGAACGCGAGCTTGGGCGACGTTCGCCAGCGGGAGAAGTTGGCGCCTGCGCCGCGCGCCCCGGTCCAGGCGATCGCCCGGCGGTTGTCACTGGCGCTCATGGGCACGATTCCCTCGCTGGCCGAAATTCGTGAGCTCGAAGCTCAGCCGGACGAAAGCGTCGTCGCCTGGTGGTTCGATCACTTGTGGGCTGACCGGAGAGCCAGCGACTATCTGGCAGAAAGACTGGCGCGGGCATACGTCGGCACACAGGACGGTCCGTTTCTGATTTATCGTCGTCGCCGCTTTGTCAGTTGGCTGGCGGACGAACTGCACGCCAATCGTCCGTACGACCAATTGGTCACGCAGTTGATTGCGACTGATGGGCTGTGGACCAGTAAACCGGCGACGAATTTCATCACCGTTACGGCCATGCCGGACCAGGAGCGTGGTCCTGACCCGAACCTTCTGGCGGCGCGCGTCGCCCGGGCCTTCTTGGGCGTCCGCTTGGATTGCGCCGAGTGTCATGACCATCCTTTTCAGCCGTGGAAACAAGAACAATTCCAGGCGTTGGCCGGATTCTTCGCCTGTACGCACAACTCTTTGCGTGGAATCCGCGAAATCGCCGGCCCGATCGAGGTGGAAAATTCCGCCACGGCGACGCCGGTGAGCGTGATTCCTGCTGTCCCGTTTGCGGAGGACTGCTTGCCGAGCACTGGTCCGTTGCGCGAGCGGCTGGCACGCTGGGTGACGTCAGCGGAGAACTCGGCTTTCGCGCGCGCCACCGCAAATCGGGCCTGGGCCCTCTTGTTCGGGCGACCCCTGGTCGAGCCGATCGATGACATTCCCGTCGAGGGAGTGCCGCCGGCGCTTGCGATTCTGGCCGACGACTTTGTCGAGCACGGTTATGATTTGCGCCGATTGCTGGCATTGATTGCGGCGTCGGACGCGTTTCAGTGCGACAGCCGCAGCGCCGCCGAAGTAAACGTTGCCGAAGATTGCGCCGAGACTTTGGAGCAAACGACAAACGATTGGACGACTTTTCCACTCACGCGGCTGCGCCCCGAGCAGGTCGTGGGAAGCCTGTTACAGTCCGCGTCGTTGCCCACTTTGGATCACCAGTCGCATATCATCCTGCGATTCGGGCGTGCGATCGGCCAGGCCGAATTCATCAAGCACTACGGCGACAGCGGCGAGGATGAGTTCGCTCCCCAGGCCGCCACGATTCCGCAGCGTTTGCTACTGATGAATGGGCAACTCGTCTACGACAAGACGAAAGACAACCTGATCAACAATGCCGCTACGCAGATCGCGGCCCTGGCTTCGAGTGACGAAAAGGCAGTTGAAATTGCCTACCTGGCCTGTCTGACGCGGCGACCTAGCGCGGCAGAATCGCGGCATTTTGCCGCGAAGCTAGCCGACAGCCGCGGCACCGAGCGCCGTCAGCGCATGCAGGATCTCTATTGGGCGCTGGTGAACAGCACCGAATTTTCTTGGAATCACTAATGACTTACGACACCTGGCAGCGTCGACGCTTCCTGCAGTTGGCCGGCCTGGCGGGGGCAGGTTGGCTTACCACGATCAGCGAAATTCTCGCGCATCGTGCCGAGGGACGCGCGCCGCGAGAGCCGGCGCAGTCGGTCATCTTGTTGTGGCTCGCCGGCGGGCCAAGCCAGCTCGAGACGTTCGATCCCCATCCGGGCGCGGCAATCGCGGGCGGGACCACGGCGATCGACACCGCCGTGCGCGGCATGCAACTGGCTGCCGGACTCGCGCGACTGGCCGAGCAGATGGCGGACGTTTCGCTCGTGCGCTCGCTTGTCAGCAAGGAGGGGGACCATGAGCGCGGCACGTACCTGGTCAAGACCGGCTACCGTCCGAATCCAACTTTGGTTCACCCATCCCTGGGCGCCATCTGTTGCCATCGCTTGCCGGTCGGCAATACCGAGATTCCGCGACACATTTCGATTTTGCCGAACCAGTGGCCGGCGCGGGGCGGGTTTCTGGGAAATTGCTACGATGCCTTCAAGACGTCTGATCCCGCTGAGCCCGTGCCCGACGTGGTGAGCCGGATTTCGGCCGAACGTCAAACGGCGCGTCGGCAGGACCGCGAGTTCGTGGACCGCGTTTTTGCCCAGGGACGAAGTCGGCAGACTGTAGCAGTTCAACATGGCCAAATGATTGAACAGGCACAGTCCATGATGACCTCGGCGCAACTTCGCGCGTTTGAAATCAGTGACGAGCCTGTCGCGGTACGTGCCAAGTACGGCGACACTCCTTTCGGCCGTGGGTGCCTGGCAGCGCGGCGTTTGGTCGAACAAGGTGTCCGCTGCGTCGAAGTAACGCTGGCCGGCTGGGACAGCCATGCGAACAACCACGGAACGCACGCGCAATTGCTACAAATTCTCGACCCCGCGTTTGCCGCTTTGATACAAGATTTGCGCGAACGCGAGCTTCTCGACCGCACCGTGGTCTTGTGCGGCGGTGAATTCGGGCGCACCCCGCGCATCAACCCGCTCGACGGGCGCGACCATTGGCCGCACGGTTTTAGCATGGCGTTGGCCGGCGGTGGGCTGCGCGGGGGACAAGTCATCGGCGAAACCGATCCCGAAGGAGGAAAGCATGTGGCCGATCCGCGCGGCGTGGCCGATATTCACGCCACAGTCCTTTCGGCCTTGGGCATCGGACCTGCGGACGAAGAAATATCCCCGGCCGGTCGGCCTGTGAAGCTCAGCGAGGGGGCGGTCATCGAATCATTGCTGACAGAGCGCGGGTAAAAAGCGCCCCCGTTTGAACGTTGACTGGCGCGCACGGGGAGCGCAATGCACAACCAGGGGACGATCTTCGTACTGCCGGATCGGACCGAAAGAAAAGGATCGGTCGCGGAAGCAGTGAATTAACGCTTCGAGAACTGAGTACCGCGACGGGCGCCACGCAGACCGTAGTGCTTACGTTCCTTCATGCGGCTGTCACGCGTCAGCAGGTGTCCCTGACGCAGGGCGTCCTCAAGCGTGCCGTCGTACAACTTCAGAGCGCGGGCGACGCCCAGTTTGCAGGCGCCGGCCTGGCCGGTGATGCCGCCACCGTGAACGTTGATCGAAATGTCCACGCTGCCTACGCGATCCGACTGCACGAGCGGCGCCATGACGGCGTTACGGTCCTGCGGCCGGACGAAGAAGTTTTCCAGCGGACGACCGTTGATCGTGACGGCTCCCTTGCCCGCGCGAACGCGAACACGCGCGACCGACGTCTTGCGCCGTCCTGTGCCTAGAAAGTCACCCTTGTGCGAAGCGGCAGGCGTCTCGACCGTGGACATCAACGACCTCTGGAAAGAAATTTGATTCAGGATGCCCGCCCCCGCCAGGCGGGAGCAGCACTGTGCAATTATTTAAAATCGAGCGACTACTTCAATTGAAATTCTTTAGGCTGCGGCAATTGCGCCTGATGCGGATGCTCACTGCCGGCGTATACCTTCAGCTTGCTCAACATCTTTACGGCCAATTTGTTCTTAGGCAACATGCGCCGTACCGCCTCGCTGAGGATCAGTTCGGGCTTGTGGTCACGGCGATGTTCAGCGGTTTCGACACGCAGGCCGGTATAGCCCGTATAGTGCGTGTAGCGCTTATTCTGCCATTTCTTGCCGGTGAAGGCGATCTTCTCGGCATTGATCACGACGACGAAGTCGCCGGTGTCGATGTGCGGCGTATAGGTCGGGCGGTGCTTACCCATGAGCACCATCGCGATCTCCGCGGCCAGCCGGCCGACGACTTTGTCCGTGGCGTCGACCAACCACCACTTCTGTTCCACTTCCCCCGGCTTGGCCATGTAGCTGTTCATTGCGGCACTCGACACGTTAAGCGGTTATCCCCGGGCGGGGCATTTGGCAAAATGCGAAACTCACAATCTACCGGCTGTCACTTGTTCGATCAAGGCTGTCCACCTAACCTGAATGCAAATGTCTCCCAGGGGCTTCACGCCCCGAAAAATCCAGGGCCAAAACTCCCTTGAATCGCTAGCAGGCCCAAATCGACTGCCGGGGAGTAACCTCCCGAGCCGATTTCGCGGGACGGCTGTGTCGGACGGAACAATTCTCTGCGGGGGGCATTGAAAGCCCTGATAATCGTCTTAAGGGGATGGAGAACCTGCCATGAAGTGCGGCGTGGTCAAGGAAACCTACCCCGGCGAGCAGCGCGTTGCCGTGACCCCCGCCCTGTTGCCTGTCTTGGCCAAGTCAGGCATCTCGTGCCTGGTCGAGGCGGGGGCTGGCCAGAACGCCGGCGCGAGCGACCAGGCCTACGAGCAGCAACAGGCGACGATCCTGGCGCGGCGGGCTGACGTCTTCGCGGCGGCTGATCTGCTGGTGCAAGTCCGCGCTTTAGGGGCCAACTGCGAAGCGGGGATGATGGATCTCGGTTTGCTGCGCCCCGGCCAGATCATGGTCGCCTTTTGTGATCCGCTCGGAATGCCCGCCGCGGTCCAGCAGTACGCTGC
The DNA here is from genome assembly GCA_945957305.1 of uncultured Planctomycetaceae bacterium. GTDB lineage: Bacteria > Planctomycetota > Planctomycetia > Pirellulales > JACPPG01 > JACPPG01. Next base: position 8,322 of record CAMFLN010000046.1, read on the forward strand.
GCGGGGCGTGACCGTTTTCTCGATGGAGCTAATACCGCGCATCACGCGCGCCCAGTCCATGGATGCGCTCTCGAGCATGGCCACGCTGGCCGGCTATAAAGCGGCGCTGCTCGCGGCCTCCACGCTTCCCAAGATGTTTCCCATGATGACCACGGCGGCGGGGACCCTACTGCCGGCGCGCGTGCTGGTTCTCGGCGCCGGCGTCGCTGGGTTACAGACCATTGCCACCTCGCGCCGTATCGGCGCTGTCGTGGAAGCGTACGACGTCCGCGCCGACGTCAAGGATCAGGTGCAAAGCCTGGGGGCCAAATTCCTCGACCTTCCCCTGGAAGCGGGGGCGGCCCAGGATGCCGGCGGTTACGCCAAATCCTTCGACGAAGCGTTTTATCGTCGCCAGCGCGACCTGTTGCTCTCCGCTCTCGCCCGGCAAGACGTGGTCATCACCACGGCCGCCGTGCCGGGACGCAAAGCTCCGATCCTGATCACGGCCGACATGGTCGATGTGATGCAGCCGGGTTCGGTCATTGTCGACCTCGCGGCGGAGCGCGGCGGCAACTGTGAATTGACGCGCTGCGGAGAGACAGTGCAGCATCGCGGCGTGACAATCCTCGGACCTGACAACCTGCCGTCGACGGTCCCCGCCCACGCGAGCCAGATGTACGCCAAGAATGTCAGCACTTTTCTGGCCCATATCATCAAAGACGGCAAGTTAACGATCGATCTCGACGACGAGATCACGCGCGAAACCTTGATCGTTCGCGACGGCGAAATCGTCCATCCGCGAGTTCGCCAGGCCCTGGAAAGCGGTAGCTGACGCAGGCCAGTATGGTCGCGTCCGGTCCCTGGCGCGAGTCGCCCGAACGAGACTGGCGCGGCATCCTTTCGCCGAGCGGACTATATTTGCCACGGTGCCGCGGCGCGACAGACGCGCTCGCAGTCTGTGTATTGTCTCCACGAGCGCGTTCGCAATGCCGAAATCACGGCGTCCCCATTCCGCCGACCGCCTGAATCAGCCGTTTTCGGCCGAAGGGCTGCGCCAGGCGGTGCGGCACGGCAGCCGACGAACCTTGATCGCCCAGGCCGCTTCGCACGTGATTTCGCTCCTGCTGTTGGCCAGTTTGTACCACCTGGTTACACCGGCCGATTTTGGCCTGATCGGTATGGCGCTGCCGGTGATCATGTTTTTGCGAATTTTCACTTCATTGGGAATGAATATCGCGACGGTGCAATCGCGCGAACTCTCGTCAGCGTTGATCTCGCGCTTGTTTTGGGCGCACGTCGGTCTGGGAGTGGCGACGGCGGTTGCGACCGTGCTACTGGCGCCTGCCGTGGCCTGGTTCTACCGTGAGCCGGCGGCCGGTGGAGTGACCGCGGCATTATCTGCGACTTCGCTGGCGAGCGCTTTGGGTTTGCAGCACATTGCTCTGCTCGAACGCAATTTACGGCTGGGAAGCGCCGCCGTCTGCCGGCTGGCGGGGCAAGCCGCCGGCGGCGTCCTGGCGATTGCGCTGGCGCTTGCGGGCTGGGGCGTGTGGTCGCTGGTGCTGCAACAATACATCGAGCTCTTGGTCCTGGCGGTGGCGGCCTGGTATCTCGAGCCCTGGCGGCCCGCAAGGCCACGCGCTGATGAGCCGTTGGCCCACACCTTGCATCTGGGCGGCTACTTCACTGCCAGCCAGATTGTTTTGAACTTGTTGGCAAACATCGACAAGATCCTGGTCGGCTTTTTGCTCGGGCGCGAAGCGTTGGGCTTCTACAGCCAGGCGTTCAATGTGATGATGAAGCCGGTGGTTGTGCTGACCACGCCGCTCAACAGTGTGATCCTGCCCGCTCTCTCGCGCGCCGCACATGATCCGGGGACCTACAGCCAGATTGTGTTGGCCTTTCAACGATTGCTGGCCGTGGCCAGCTTTCCCGCAGGCGTCGGACTGATGCTGGTGG
>CAMFLN010000047.1 GCA_945957305.1 uncultured Planctomycetaceae bacterium
GCCCAACGACGTACCGACCGGAGGCGCGGGAGTGGCCTGGCCGCCAGGGACCTGAAATTTAACTTGTGCGACTAACTGCTTGGCCATGACGGCTATTCACTCGAAAAAAGTATGCGGTAGTTGTCCGTCGAATCGCCGGTCTTCCGCAGGTCGTCGACTGTGCGATCACAGTCAGTGCTGCGACCACAGTCAGTGCAATGACGGCCCGCCCAATTACAGCGACTCGATCTGCCAGTATTCCAATTCGACGGGGGTTGAACGACCGAAAATATTGATCATCACGGTGACGCGACCATTCTGTTCGTCGATGCTGTCGACATCCCCCTCGAAATTCTCGAACGTCCCTTCCGTGATTTTTACGCGATCGCCCGGCTTGCAGCTGATCTTCAGCTTGGGCGCCTCGTCGGTCTTCTCCTCAGCCTTCGAAACAATCCGGCTCACTTCGCTCGGCAACATCGGGCTAGGCTTACCGCCCGAGCCGGTGAAGTCGCCAATGCCGGGGGTCTCGCGCACGAGAAACCACGAGTCCTCCGTGATTTCCATATGCACGACGATGTAGCCGGGATAAAGCTTCCGCTTCACGACCCGCTTCTTGCCGGCCTTGAACTCGGTCACCGTCTCAGTCGGCACGATAATGTCGCCGAAGAAGTCTTGCAGACCCGCGATTTTGATGCGTCGCTCCAAGGCGTCGCGAATCGAATCCTCGCGATTGCTCTGCACCTTCAAGATGTACCAGTGCCGTACGCCTGTCGGTTGGGGCAATGTTTCTTCCAGCGGCGCCGCGGTGCCGTCGCCGCCGTCATCCTCGGGCGCCACGTGACGCGGAGCTGGCGCTTCTTCGGCCGCCGCATCGTCGACAGGCGCAATTGGCTCAGGCACAACGGGCTCAGGCGCAGAGGACGACAGCCCACCCGCAGGCCCACCCGCAGGCAAGTCGACCGGTGTATCGCCACCGGCAGCCAAGGGCTCATCCATTGGTTCGCTCATCTCGTCCATCGCTGCCTGAAAAATTCCGCGTCCGCGGTCGACCACAGTGGCGCGCCGCCGACTAACCGATGACCCCGATCAACTTCAGCAACAAACGCCACAACAGGTCGTAGCCGAACAAGATCAACGCCAAACCGAACACCGTCACAATGACCACGATCGTGCTGCGAAACATTTCGCCGCGCGACGGCCACGACACCTTGTTCATTTCCGCTTCGACGGCGATCAAGAAGTCGGCGATCCGCGGCACGTTCACCGCGCGAAACGCCAACCACACGCCGGCAAACACCAAAATCGTCGGCAACGCGATTCGTGCGTAGCCGTTCACTCGCTCATATGTCAACTTACGACTATTGATCAATTCCAGCTGTTCGCCCACGGGCTCTTCGCCCGCCGCTGGCTCGACCAGGATCAAACTCGTAAGCGGCAAGGCCTTGTCGCTCAGGTAATCCAAGAGCGACCAGCCGGCCAAGCCGATGACGACCGCCAACACGAAAAATGTGGCTTGTCGCGCGACCCGCCCCTGGCTTCGCTTGTAGAAGCCGGTGCTGAACCAATCACGCCACCAAACGCTGACGGCTGTATTTGCTTCTTTCATATACCCAAGCTATCCCAGCGCGGCTGTTATCCCAGCGACCGTTATCCCTGCGCGACTTTCTTGCGAAAGGCGAGCTTCGTGCTCAAGCGACGCGCGCCAGCGACTTGTTGCATTGAGTAAACCTGCCTTGCGGCACTTCACTGCGAGGCGTGCACCATCAAGGATTGCACGCTGCAACAAGTCGACCAGCCGGCCCCCGCCGTCCAGCCCCGCTTCAATCGGGCCAGACATCTGCGTTTCTCACTACCTACAACGCTTCTACAGCAACGCCTATCCTCGGCGAGAACACCGAGGCCTTACGCCGCCCCTGGGAGCGACGCCAAGCCCAGTGTTATCGCCAACTATCATGGCAGGGGCGGCGGGAATCGAACTCGCAACCTCTGGTTTTGGAGACCAGCGCTCTGCCAATTGAGCTACGCCCCTCAAGGTCCTTTTCCGCCCACTTCAGCGGCCGCTCTTGCGACCACCTACTCAAACATTTACTCCAAAATCTTCGTCACGACGCCCGAGCCCACCGTCTTGCCACCCTCGCGGATAGCGAAACGGACGCCATCGTCCATTGCGATCGGGCTGATCAGCTCGATGCTCAGGCGGGCGTTGTCACCGGGCATGCACATTTCGGCATCACCCAACAGGTTCGAGCTGCCGGTGACGTCCGTTGTGCGGAAGTAGAACTGCGGGCGATAGCCGCTAAAGAACGGCGTATGACGTCCACCTTCCTCCTTCGACAAGACGTAAACTTCGGCCTCGAACTTGGTATGCGGAGTGATCGAACCCGGCTTGGCCAGCACCTGACCACGCTCGATGTCGTCACGCTTGATACCGCGGAGCAAGCAACCGACGTTATCGCCGGCCTGCCCCTTATCGAGCGTCTTGTTGAACATTTCCACGCCGGTGACGGTGGTCTTACGACCTTCCTTCGTCAAACCGACCACTTCGATTTCATCGCCGACGTTCACCACGCCGCGTTCGATACGACCCGTGGCTACGGTGCCGCGGCCTTCGATCGAGAAGACGTCTTCGACCGCCATCAAGAACGGCTTGTCGACTTCACGCGGCGGCTCGGGGATGTAGCTGTCGACCGCGTCGAGCAACTCGGCAATGCACTTCGTTGCTTCGGGATCCTTCGGGTTTTCGTAAGCCGGACGAGCCGCACCACGAATGATGGGAATTTCGTCCCCCGGGAAACCATAGTGCGTCAACAGCTCACGGAGTTCCATTTCGACCAACTCGAGCAACTCAGGGTCGTCGACCAGGTCGCACTTGTTCAAGAAGCAAACCAGGGCCGGCACACCGACCTGGCGAGCCAGCAGAATGTGCTCGCGAGTTTGCGGCATCGGACCGTCGGCGGCCGACACGACCAGGATCGCCCCGTCCATTTGAGCGGCGCCGGTGATCATGTTCTTGATAAAGTCGGCGTGACCCGGACAGTCAATGTGAGCATAGTGACGCTTCTCGGTCTCGTACTCGACGTGGCTGACGGCGATGGTCACAGTCTTGGTTTCGTCGCGGACCGTACCCCCCTTGGCGATGTCGGCATACGACTTGAAACTCGCCAACCCCTTGGCGGCCTGCACCGAAAGCAGGGCTCCGGTGAGGGTCGTTTTACCATGGTCAATGTGGCCGATCGTCCCGACGTTGACGTGAGGCTTCTTTCGCTCGAAGGTCGCTTTAGCCATTGCTATCCAATCTCCCTCTACTTGGGCTTAACCGTTTGGTCGTTAACTTGTCTTTCCGATCAACGCGATATTCAAAAAGAGCTGCTGATGGGACTCGGACCCATGACCTCGTCCTTACCAAGGACGCGCTCTACCAGCTGAGCTACAGCAGCCTACCTCGGCCGCCGCAGACGGCTTCGCACACTTGCGGCTTCGCACACTGCGGCTGGGCACGCTGCGACATCTTGCGACAACGAAACCCGCATCGCCGTGACGGCGGAAAGCCGCAGCCCATCGCGACTGCCAGGATCCACCTACCGCTCACGCCAGAAGCTGCGTCATCCGCAATCCGCCCGACCCTCCTCACCTAACCTCGAACATTGCACATCTCTAAAAACCGCCACCACCAAGCGGGTGAAGGGAATCGAACCCTCGTCTTCAGCTTGGAAGGCTATTGCTCTACCATTGAGCTACACCCGCGAACTCGCCAACCGGCCCAACAACCGCTGCCAGCCACCTCGCAGGCCGAACTCGCACACACCTCGCACCGGCCGACACCTACCCACTTCACGCCCCTACGGCATCAAGGGGCCGACATTTCGTTTTTCACTCTCTCGCAGCAACAAGCAAGTACGGCCATAGGGTAATGGGGGGTACAGGATTCGAACCTGTGAAGGCATAGCCATCAGATTTACAGTCTGACCCCTTTGACCGCTCGGGAAACCCCCCGTGGCCGGTCACTATCCTCTTACAATTTCACAGCTTAGGGGCCATTCCTCCCGCTCGCCGCCGCAGAACTTTCGTCTACGAAGCTAGCGGAGGGACTTGAACCCACAACCTGCTGATTACAAATCAGCTGCTCTGCCAATTGAGCTACGCTAGCCTATGAGACCCGCTACGAAAACCAGTAAATATAATGAACTTCCCGAGGCCTGCAATATCTCCGCCCGGGAAAATCACCGGGCGCAATCGCCTCCCTCGCCCTCAGCCCAGAAAACTCGCCCAGCCACTTAAGACGGACCGAAAAACAACCCCGCCACTTGCCCGGGCGACCGAACAGCTGGTGCTGACGGCCTCCTCACGAGTAGCCAGGAAGGGACATCGAGTTTCGGTCGGGAGCTAGATCCGCCTTTCCGAGCTAGATCCGCTATCTGGCGGCGCCACGAAACACGCCGCCAGAGAATTCTCCGGCGGCGTGCAGATTGAACACGACTGAACGCTTATCGCGAATTAAGTATCGCGTTTCGGACCGATTTCGACAAGCGGGCGCACAACAGCACACCCCCGCACACCTGCAGTCCGGGAACCTCTACAAACCCGGAACCTCAATGTGCTCCTCCTCAGCAGCCCGGCGGAGCTTGTCCAAGGCACGCGCTTCGATCTGGCGAATACGCTCCTTGGTCACCCCCATCTCGGCCCCCACCTCTTTCAAGGTCAAAGGCTCTTGACCTCGCGAGAGACCGAACCTGCTGATGATAATCTTTTGCTCCCGTTCGTCAAGCTTTTCCAGGATTTTGCCGATCTGCCGCTCTCGCAGGTCCTGAGCACTCTCCTGGGCGTATTGGTCGCTGCGACCATCCTCGGTGGCCGAGAACATCTCGCTAGTGCTCGTGCGGTACCGGTCGCGGTGCCGCAACTCGTCCGGAATCGTGCGGGCAAAGTTCTTCATGATCGCCCAACTGGCGTACGTGCTGAACTTGTTCCCACGGCCGAAGTCGAACTTCTCGGCAGCACGGATCAATGACATGTTGCCATCACTCACAAGCTCGAAGAAATTGTCAGTCGGCGCGACGTGCCGCTTGGCGATCGAGACCACCAACCGCAAATTCGCCCGGACGATCTGGTTCTTCGTGGCGATTGCTTCCTCGTAACTGCGCTCGATTTGGTCCATAACGACGCTACGAGCCCGCTGGGGGTCCAACGTCGCGCGCAGCTTACTGGCACGGTATTTCAGGTAGTTCATCTTGCGGAACAAGTAAACTTCCTGCTCCCGCGTGAGCAAGGGAACCTCGTACAAGCTCGCCAAATAGGTGGGCAGACCGCTCGGCAAGCGCGGCTTCTTGGGGGGCGGCGGACTGTCCGGAGCCGGTCCCAGAATCACTCGCTCGGCATTCGGCTTGGCGAACATCGGGCTGTCGATGAAATCCAGCGGCAACTCCATGATCCGCACCGCTCGCATTTCGTGGACCACACGATAAATGCTGGTCTTGGTGCGGCAATGGGTCTTGGCCAGGGCCTCGACCGAGACACCCCGCCGGTACTGCTGGTAGATCTTCTTCTTCGTGGCCTCGTCCAGCGGTCCGGTCGCATCCGGGAAAATCGCCGACTCGGGGTGCTCCTGGTCGAACTGCTTCAGGGTGTAGCGGATCGTTTCGACGCTACGCCCCATACGCTCGGCCAGGCGGCGCGTCACTTCGGAGGGGCAGCCGCCGGCTTGAGCCAGGCGACGCGCCTTGAAGACGATCGTTTCCCGCTCTTCGGACGACAATTGGCTGAACTTCGCCCCGCGGCGGACACGCTCCTCGTTACCGGCGACAAAGCGATCGACCGAACTCTTCAAGAAGCCGACCCGCTTCCGCCCGTGAAACACAAAGCGACGGCTGACCAACCCCTGCCGCCGCCACCGCGAAATGGTCTTCGTCGAGACCTTGAAACGCTTGCTCAGCTCGCTGACGGTCAACACCGGTTCGGGCACGGTTTCGACGGGCACATCGGCCGAATCCGAAACGTCCTCGATAAACAGCTGCAAATCGTGCTTGGCATGCCGCCCCGTCAGGCGGACGTCAGGCGTGCGTTCCGGCCGGAAATCGGTGAGCCGGAAGAACAAATATTCGTAGGTATAGGTGCGCTTCGGATCGAGCTCCGTCAGCAGCCGCTCGGCGCGATCAACTTGCGCCAGCTTGCGATCGCGGGGCGCGAAGCGCACTTGTTGGTCACGAAGCTCTCGGATGGCAGGGCTCAGATAATCAGTATGCATGGGACCCCTTCTCCTTCGCCGCTTGTCGGTCTTCCCTGCGTCTCCCGCGCCCGACGAAGCAAACTCCTACAGAAACGGACACGGCCTTGGTCTCAGCGAGACAATCGTGGTCTCGTAAACCAGCGCCGCCTAAATTGACTCCGTATCAAACTCACTGCCTGATTGGGGCTCCCCTGTCATGCATCTGTGCGTGTGCCTGCCGGAGCCCTTGAGTTTGGCGCGCGGCTGGTCGGCATTTCGAGCCCAATCATTTAATCGTTCTACGTAACAAAGTGTCCAGTGGACGAACAAAAGTTCGCGGTTTGCGCGGAATTGTTCGCTGTTAATACGGTAGCGATTGCCGCGACCATCGCTGGCATAACAGCATAAGTCGTGCCGCGAGCTGTTTTTCGGTCGGCGCAAGATCGCCAATCCTGAATTGCCGTGTCAGGCCCGGATTTTCCGACCGGGCGCATTGCAAATTCTGCTACGCAGGGGACCTACCGCCCGCAAGGGGTAGAAGCACAAAAAGCGACAATTCGCCGCGCCCTGTGGCAGACGGGGGCCCGCCGTTTAGGCAAACCAGCGGTTTTGTCACCGCAATCGTAATTCTTTGAACTCCCGCAGCTCCGTTCGTCGATCTAGCGATTCATAAGCCTGCGCCAAATCTGTTTGCAGCCGCACAACTTCACAAAGCAAGGGACTTGGAGATGCTGGGGAAAAGCGGTGTTCCGTGCGTCCTTTTCGCGCTGGTCGCACTGGTTTGCGAACTTGGCAAAGTCCCTGAGGCCAGGGGCGAGGAATTTACGCTGACGAGTCAGCGCCAATTGGGCGAGATCTCGCAGGTCGAAGTACTGTTGGAAGTTGGCGGTGAATTGGCCGTCAAAGACGAGACGGAAAAGAAAGTCCACGACCTGAAAACCAGCGTCGTCGGCACCATGGTCTACGACGAAAAGCTAATTTCATCAGCCAGCGAAGCCGCGCGCAGCATTCGCAACTACCGGCGGTGCGACGCCGTCATCAAAATCGACAAAGGGGCCACCAAGACCAGGCTCCGCGAAGATCGTCGCCTGGTGGCCGTGGCGGCCGACCAGCGTCAGGCAGACCTGTTTTGCCCGGTGGCCCCGCTGAGCCAAGAAGAACTCGACTTGATCGAATTGCCGGCCTGCAGCCTGCTGGTCGAGCGACTCTTGCCCGATCGTCCGGTATCGCCCGGCGACCAGTGGCAACACAGCGAGGATTTATTGATCGCGCTGTTGAACTTGGATGCGGTCAGCCAGTGCGAGGTGACCACCACCTTCAAAGAGGTCACGGGCGGTGCTGCTCAACTGGAACTGGCCGGCACCGTGCACGGGGCGTTGGATGGCGTTTCCACCGAGATTGAACTCAAGGGGCGCTACAAGTTCGACTTGAAGCAAGGTCGCATTACCTGGTTCGCATTGCTGGTGAAAGAGAAGCGGCCGATTGGCCCGGTAGCGCCGGGGGTCGACGTATCGGCCCGATTGCAAATGAAAATCGTCCCCGGCAGCGACCATCCGGCACTGGCCGACGCCGCGCTGGCCGATTTGCAACTCGACCCCGCGCCAGAAGCGATGCTGCTGGAGTTTACCTGCACAGAGGGGCGTTTCCAGTTCCTTCATGATCGTGCTTGGCACGTCGTCAGCGACAACGGCAAGTCGGTCACCTTGCGACTGATGGACCGCGGCGAACTGATCGCGCAGTGCAACGCCTCGGCGCTAGCGACCGTCGAGCCCGGAAAACGGTTCACGTTGGCCAAGTTCCAGGAGGACGTAAAAAGCTCGCTCGACAAACACTTTCAACGCTTCGACTCCGCCGGCGAGTCGGAGAATTCCGCCGGCCACATGACGTGCCGCGTCATCGCCGCCGGAGCCGTCGAAGGGCTGCCGATTCAGTGGAATTACTTCCTGGTGGCCGACAACGAAGGGCATCAAGCCGTGTTCGCCTTCACAGTCGAAACGGAGCTTGTCGAGCGGTTCGCCACGGCGGACAAGTCGATTCTGGCAACGCTGCGATTTTTGCCGTCGGCCGCGGATACCGCAGCCCAGCCGGCTAAAGCTCCGCAGCGCAAGTAGACCTGCCGCCGCGCCGTGGAGGAGATCCCCGGGATCGGCGGTCACTTCGCCCTCCTCTTCCCCTATAATTCTGCGGGGGGAGAGGGACCATGCTTCGTCGCTTAGATCATTCGGGCACAAGTGACTCTTGGCTGCTGATACCGCAGATCGAGCATGCCCATCTCTCGGGAGCCCTGGCCGGGCTATGGGGGGATGCGTCGTTGTCGGCCCTCGATCCTCTGCCCGAGGTCGTGCAGGCCGTGACGCATCACGACGACGGTTGGGCCGATTGGGATGCAGCGCCGGACGTCGACCGAGCGAGCGGCCGGCCGTTGAGCTTTGTCGAGATGCCGCTCGAAGTGGCCATCGATATCTGGCGGCGTTCGATCTACCTGGCTTGCTCGCGCGGTTATCTGGCGGCGCACATGGTGAGCAACCATTTCACGACGCTGCTACAGAACGCTTCGCCGCGTTGGAGCAATGATCCGCGGCAATTTCAGACCAGCCGGCAATTCCTCGACGAGCAGTCGGAACATCGTGAATCGTGGCTCGCACAATGGCAGCAGCCGCGCCCCACAGTGCGGACGCGCAAGATGGCTGAGACCGCGCTGAAATACCTGCAATTTTTCGATGCCCTCAGCTTGTGGTTCTGCGGGGCGCCGCGCCGCGAACCGCAAAGCTTCGACTCGCCCGAGGGCTATGATCTAAGCATCGTTCCGTTGGGGGCAAATCGCTTTACGCTGCGGCCGTGGCCCCTTTCGGTCGGCCAGCTGTCGCACACCGTCCAGGCACGCCGCATTCCCGTGGGCCGGTATGCGAGTCGCGAGGCGCTAGCGGCGGGCCCCAGCGAGGCGGCCGAAATCGCGTTCGAACTGACGGTCGAAAGTTAGCCACTTTGCTTACCGGCCGACACCGCTTTAGTCGCGTCGCGCGGCCAAAGTCCAGTGCCGATCGCTCGTCTGCCTCACCGACTCGCGCGGCAGGCCCGCGTCCTGCGCCAATTCCCGGGCTTCTGGCAAACTGAGCGCCGCGCGCAAGGACTGTTCAAACAGTTGCCGCTGATGGTCATTCGCCTCGGCGGCATACGTGCCGACGAGCTGTGCCACTTGCCCGTCGTCCACCGGCCGCAGTAAATCACGCAAAAAGATCAGCCCACCGGGTGTTAGCACGCGCACGGCTTCGCGGAGCACGCCGCTTGGATCGGGAATGTGATGCACGATGCTGTTGGAGATCACTACGGCAAATTGGCCATCCGCGTACGGCAGCTGTTTCGCATCAATTCGGTCGAGGCGGATACGGTCGATCAGGCCGGCCACCTCGACATTCGTGCGTCCCAAATTGAGCATCGCGGCAGCGAGATCAATGGCCATCACGCGAACACCCGCGGCACGGCGGCATAGTTCGACCGGGATTTGCGCCGTGCCCGTGCCGATGTCCAAAACGTCCACATACTCGTCCCCGAGCGTCGCCGCCTCGGGGCAGACGTCGAGCAAGTCCGTGACGAAAGTCCGATTGACCGTCGTATGGTCCATCCGGTCGTAGTCGAGCGCCTCGGCTGGCGTGTCCATGACCTCGGGCTCTAGGACGCGCGAGAGCATCGCGAACTCCTGCAGTGCACCAACGAATAAATCGGACTTTGATAATCGCGGCTACTTGCCGTCGGCAAACTTTTGCACGTCCGCCAGTTCGACGCCCAAGGTGGCCTTCAGTAAGGGAGCGAGTGTTGCTGCGTCGGCCTGGATATGAAACGTGCGCTGCGTGTGCTTCAACTGCTCGCCCTTGGCCAGCGGGCGTGTGGGGGAAAGCGATTCGAGTTCAAAGAAGCCCCCCATCGCCTTGGCCCCTGGCTGCGCGGGCCCATCGTTATACGAGTTGAACACGTCCCCTTCGTAAGGGGCGTCCTGCCGTAGCGACCACGAATTGTTGACGTACAGATGTTCGCTGGGTTGAGGAGGCATCGTGAAATGGACCAGCGTCAGTG